>CAXNKI010000027.1:0-8930 GCA_964202645.1 Alphaproteobacteria bacterium
AAGGCCCTGAGCGCATCGCGCCCGAATGGTGGCGTGAGCGTTCATCGGTGCGGCTGCGCGACTATTATCGCATCGAGGACGAGCAAGGGCACCGCTACTGGATCTACCGCGCGGGGATTGCGGGGGATGGCCGAGGCGGACCGCCGGAGTGGTTTTTGCAGGGGCTGTGTGGGTGACCCTGCCTAGATTGGCTGCGTTGCCATCGCCTCCGCAGTCATGATGTCGAGCACTTCCTGGCGATCTTCGATCGGACGCCCCTCAAGAAAGGCGAGCAGGTCCTGCGTCAGCCGCTCGGTCTGGGTGGCAAACAAGCCGTGCGCCTCGCCCGGATATTCGACCAGCTGAGCATGTGGCACCCGGCGTGCCACCTCGCGGGCGGTGGCATCGATCGGCACGGTCTTGTCTGCCGTGCCGTGAACAATCAGTGTCGGCATGGTGAAGCTGGCGAGATCAGGGCGGAAATCGGTGGTGGCGAAAGCCTTGGCTGCCGCCAGCGTCGGCCGGAGTCCGGCCTGCATTGCGCTCATCCACGATAGCATCAGCACTTCGTTGCTGACCGGCTTGTCCAGCCAGCCGACACCGAAGAAATCCTTGAAAAAGCCAGTGAAGAAATGCGCCCGGTCGGCGAGCATGCCATCTGTCATTTCATCGAAGGCCGCTTGCGGCACCCCGTCGGGATTGTTCTCGGTCTGCAACATGTAGGGGACCACGGCGCTGATCAGGGCAACCTGGCTGACCCCTTTGCCGCCATGGCGGGAGAGATAACGGGCGACTTCACCCCCACCCATCGAAAAGCCGACCAGCGCGGCATCCTGGCCATCGCAGTGCCGCTCCATCACCGCGGCAAGGTCGTCGGCGAAAGTGTCGTAGTCATAGCCGCCTGAAGGCTGGGATGACCTGCCGAAGCCACGCCGGTCGTAAGCGATTGCCTTGAAGCCGGCTTCGGCGAGGGCATGGCTGATCGGATCCCAGCTGTCGCCGGAAAGTGGCCAGCCGTGAATCAGCACCACCGGGCGGCCTTCGCCCCAGACCTTGGCGTAGAGATGCGTGCCGTCGCGGGTTTCGATCATATGCATGGGGTAAACTCCTGAAGCAGGGCTGGTGGTCATGTTAACCCGGCACGCAGCAGGTCGTTCCATCGGCGCGGGATATTTGTTCGGCGAGCCGGCGGCGATTTAGCGGAAGGAGTGGCGTGGCGAGTAATTAGAACATATAAAGAACAAATGATTCGCATGATTCTGCTCCCAGCCCTGACGAGACGGCGACGGCCGTGACATGCCTGAAGCCCCGCTCACCCCACCGCGCCGCCATGCCGAGCCGCAGGGCAATGGCCCTCCGCTGCGCGCACCGTTTGTTGAGCTGGGGCTGGCCAGCTGCTTCTCGTTCCTGCGCGGGGCATCCGATGCGGTGGACCTCGCCACTCAGGCCCGCGCGCTTGGCTATGATGCGCTGGGAATTGCCGATGTAAATTCGATGGCCGGCGTGGTGCGGCTGCATGGCGAGGCCAAGGCGCTGAGGCTGCGACCGGTGATCGGCTGCCGGATCGAGACCGCCGAAGGACTGGTGTTCCTGGCCTATCCCACCGACCGCAAGGCCTATGGCCGCCTGTGCCGGTTGATTTCCGCCGGGCGGATGGGGACGCTGGAGGGAGGCTGGCAGGACAAGGGGGTCTGCGAGATTTCGTTGGGCATGCTGGCGGAGCATTCGGAAGGCGTGCAGCTGGCGCTGGTGCCGCCTGCCGATCTTGCGGCGGAGTTTGCGATTGCGACGGAGTGCAATGTTGTCGATTTTGTTTCACGCAGAGAGCGCAAAGGTAGCAGAGATCGCAGAGAGGTGGTGTGTGCCGCAGGCAGTTTGAATCCATGCGGCCATGGACATGAGGAGCGGCTTTGCCGCGAGGGTGACATCTCTGCGGTTTCTGCTGCCTCTGCGTCTCTGCGTGAACCCCTTACTGCTCCTTTCTCCGATATTCTCCCCCACCTGAACGCTCAGCTTCCCACGCTGCGCCACATCGCCGCGAGTTATCTCTACACCGGTGACGACGTGGCCCGCATCGCCGCGCTCGATTGCCTCGCGCGTGAAAATGGCCTCGCGATCCTCGCGACCAACGATGTGCTCTATCATGCCGCGCATCGCCGCCCCCTGCAGGATGTGATGACCGCGATCCGCCACAAGACCACGGTGGCGCGGGCCGGGCACTTGCTGGCTCCCAATGCCGAGCGGCATCTGAAAAGCCCGGAGGAGATGCAGCGCCTGTTCGCGCCGTGGCCGCATGCCATCGAGGCCGCGCGCGAAGTGGCCGACGCCTGCAAGTTCAGCCTCGACGAATTGCGCTACGAATACCCCGAGGAGACTTGCCCTGATGGCCTGACCCCGCAGGAGCAGCTCGAAAAACTCACCTGGGAGGGCGCGGACTTCCGTTATCCGTCCGGCCTGCCCGAAAGCGTGCGCGATACTTTGCACCGTGAACTCGCGCTGATCGGCAAGCTCGATCTCGCGCGCTATTTCCTGACCATCAAGGATATCGTCGATTTCGCTCGCGCGCAGACCCCGCCGATCCTTTGCCAGGGGCGCGGCTCTGCGGCCAATTCGGCGGTGTGCTATTGCCTCGAGATCACTGCGGTCGATCCTGCCAAACACGCGCTGCTGTTCGATCGGTTCATCAGCGAAGATCGCAATGAACCGCCTGACATCGACGTTGATTTCGAGCACGAGCGCCGCGAGGAAGTGATCCAGTATATCTACCGCCGTTATGGCCGCCAGCGCGCCGGCCTGTGTGCGACCGTGATCCACTATCGTCCGCGCATGGCAATCCGCGAGGTGGGCAAGGCGATGGGGCTCTCCGAGGACGTGACTTCCGCGCTCAGTCGCTCGGTCTGGGGCGGCCATGGCCGCGAGATCGGCGAGAAACATGTCGCGGAAACCGGCATGGATATGAGCGATCCGCACTTGCGCCGGGTGCTGGCGCTGACCGAGCAGATGATCGGCATGCCGCGCCACCTCTCGCAGCATGTCGGCGGGTTTATCCTGACGCAGGGGCCACTGACCGAGACCGTGCCGATCGGCAATGGCGCGATGCCCGATCGCAGTTTCATCGAGTGGGACAAGGACGATATCGACGCGCTGGGTATCCTGAAAGTCGACGTGCTGGCGCTGGGCATGCTGACCTGCATCCGCAAATGCCTCGATCTGCTGGGCGCGCACCATGGGCAGGATCTCAGCCTCGCCACTGTCCCGCGCGAGGATCCGGCGGTTTACGACATGCTGTGTAAGGGCGATTCACTTGGTGTGTTCCAGGTGGAAAGCCGTGCGCAGATGAACATGCTGCCGCGCCTGCGCCCGCGCTGTTTCTATGATCTGGTGATTGAGGTCGCGATCGTGCGGCCGGGGCCGATTCAGGGCGACATGGTGCACCCTTTCCTGCGGCGGCGGCGCGGGGCAGAGAAAGTCGAAATCCCGGCGCCCGGCCCCGCTCACGGCCCGCCCGATGAACTGACCAGCATCCTGGGGCGCACGCTGGGCGTGCCGATCTTTCAGGAGCAGGCGATGAAGATCGCGCTCGATGCGGCGAAGTTCTCGGGTGCCGAAGCCAACCGCCTGCGCAAATCAATGGCGACGTTCCGCAGCCGGGGCATGGTCGCGGAACTCGAGGAGATGATGGTCGGGCGGATGATTGCGCGCGGTTATGATCCGGACTTTGCCGCGCGCTGCTTCAATCAGATCAAGGGCTTCGGCGAATATGGCTTCCCGGAAAGCCACGCGGCGAGCTTTGCCCATCTGGTCTATGTTTCCTCGTGGCTGAAATGCCACTTCCCGGCGGCTTTCGCCTGCGCTTTGCTCAATTCGCAGCCGATGGGCTTCTATGCCCCGGCGCAGATCGTGCGTGACGCGCGGGAGCATGGGGTGTGCGTGCTGCCGGTGGATGTGAATTGCTTGGGCTGGGATTCGGCGCTGGAGGAAGGGGAAGGATTGATCGCCCTCCGCCTCGGCCTGCGCCAGATTGACGGGCTTCCCGAACACGCTGCCGCGCGGCTGGTTGCTGCGCGCGAAGCGGGGCCATTTGCCGATGTCGCGGACTTGCAGGTGCGCGCCGGCCTATCCCCTGCGGTGATCGAGCGGCTTGCCGCGGCCGATGCCTTCACTTCGCTCGCCCTTTCGCGGCGGCAGGCGCTGTGGGACGCGCGCAGCCTGATCGCTGCGCCGGACCTGCCGCTGTTCGCCCATGCGCAGGCCCGCGATCAAGGCGTGGAGTTCGCTCCCACCCGCCTGCCGTTGATGCCGCTCAGCGAGGAAGTCGTCGCCGATTACCAGACCCAGCGGCTCAGCCTGAAGGCGCATCCGCTCGCTTTCCTGCGGGCGAGTCTCGGCGAGCGCGGCTTTGTCCGTTGCGCTGACCTTGCCCGCGCGAAAGAGCGGAGCATGGTCCAGGTCGCCGGCGTGGTGCTGATCCGCCAGCGTCCGGGCAGCGCCAAGGGAGTGGTGTTCATCACCATCGAGGATGAGACCGGGGTCGCCAATATTGTCATCTGGCCGGACATGAAGGAGCGCTTTCGCAAGGTCGTCATGGGCGCGCGGCTGCTCGAAGTGCGTGGGCGGGTGGAGCGCGATGACAGCGTGATCCATGTCATCGCTGCAAACCTTCGCGATGCCAGCGCCGATCTGGCGCAGCTGTCAGATGATGCGCTGAGTCCGCCGCTCGCGCATGCCGACGAAGTGGTGCGGCCGGTGCAGGGCAGCTGGCGGGGCGGCCATCCCCGGAATATCCGAGTGATCCCCAAGTCGCGCGATTTTCATTGAGCGCGCGCTGCAAAAAACCCCTGCGCAAAACCCCGCCCCCCGCATGGAATCCTGCCTCTCCCCCTGCTAGGGGCCTGCCATGGTCACAGACGTTACCGAACCCGATCCCTTTGACATGATCGTCGACGCGCCGTTCGATTCCGCGCTGTCGGAGCGCTATCTGGTCTATGCGCTCTCCACTATCACCGCGCGTTCGCTGCCTGATTTGCGCGACGGCTTGAAGCCGGTCCACCGCCGCCTGCTCTGGGCGATGCGGCAGCTCAAGCTTGATCCGGGCAGTCCCTACAAGAAATCGGCCCGTGTCGTCGGCGATGTCATCGGCAAGTATCATCCGCATGGCGACCAGTCGGTCTATGATGCGATGGTCCGCCTCGCGCAGGACTTTTCGCTGCGCTATCCCCTGGTCGAAGGGCAGGGCAATTTCGGCAATATCGACGGCGATAACGCCGCTGCCTATCGCTACACCGAAGCGCGGCTGACCAAGACCGCGATCCAGCTGATGGCCGGGCTCGATGAAGGCACGGTCAACTATCATCCGACCTATAACGGCGAAGATGAGGAGCCGGAAATCTTCCCCGGCCTGTTCCCCAACCTCTTGGCCAATGGCGCGATGGGCATTGCCGTCGGCATGGCGACCTCGATCCCCAGCCACAACGCTGCTGAAGTGATCGATGCGGCCTTGCTGCTGATCGACAACCCGCACGCCACGCATGAGGAGCTGATGCAGGGCTTCCATGGCCCGGACTTCGCCACCGGCGGGGTCATCGTCGATTCACCCGCGGCGATCTCGGCGGCTTATGCAAGCGGGAAGGGCGCCTTCCGCGTCCGCGCGCGCTATTTCGCCGCCGACAGCAAGGACGAGGCCGACCGCGAGGCGGGAATCGAGCGGCTGGGCGGCGGTCAGTGGCAGCTGGTCATCTCCGAAATCCCCTACATGGTGCAGAAGGGCAAGCTGATCGAACAGCTCGCCGCGCTGATCAACGACAAGAAAGTGCCGATCCTTGAGGACGTGCGCGACGAGAGCGACGAGAAGATCCGCCTCGTGCTCATCCCCAAGAGCCGCAATGTCGATCCGGATCTGCTCAAGGAATCGCTCTACCGGCTGAGTGATCTCGAAAGCCGCTTTTCGCTCAACCTCAACGTGCTCGACGAGAACCGCACGCCGGGTGTGCTGAGCCTGAAGCTCATGATCCAGGAGTGGATCAAGAGCCAGATCGACATCCTGCTGCGCCGCAGCCAGCACCGGCTCGACAAGATCGCCGCGCGGCTGGAGCTGGTCGAAGGCTATATCATCGCCTACCTCAATCTCGACCGGATCATCGCGATCATCCGCACCGAGGACGAGCCTAAGCCGGTGATGATCGCCGAGTTCGCGCTGACCGACCGCCAGGCCGAGGCGATCCTCAACATGCGGCTGCGCAGCTTGCGCAAACTTGAGGAAATGGAGCTGCGCACTGAGCACGCTGCCTTGCTCGCCGAAAAGGAAGAACTCGAAAAGCTGCTCGAAAGCCCGGCCCGCCAGCGCACCCGCCTGAAGCGCGACCTTGCCAATCTGCGCAAGGACTATGCCGAAGAAACCGCGCTGGGCCGCCGCCGCACCACCATTGCCGAAGCCGCGCCGACGCGCGAATTCTCGATGGACGCGATGATCGAGAAAGCGCCGGTGACAGTGATCCTGTCGGCGCGCGGCTGGATTCGCGGCGCGAGCGGCCACGAGGCACTCGACAAGGATTTCAAGTTCAAGGAAGGCGATGGCCCGGCCTATGCGCTGCACGCGCAGACCACCGACAAGCTGCTGATCGCGCTCGACAACGGCCGATTCTACACGCTGGGCGCAGACAAGCTCCCCGGCGCGCGCGGCTTTGGCGAGCCGATCCGATCGATGCTGGATATCGATTCCGGCGCGGAAATCGTCGCGCTGCTGGTCCACCGGCCGGGCGCGCAATTGCTCCTCGCCTCGAACCTCGGCCGGGGCTTTGCCGCCATGGCGGACGAACTGCTGGCAGAAACCCGCAAGGGTCGCGGCGTGATGACCACCAAGCCCGGCGTGAAGCTCGCCGTGGTGCGCGAAATCCCGCCGGAACACGACCACATCGCCTGTGTCGGCGACAACCGCAAGCTGGTGATCTTCAGCCTTGAGGAACTGCCGGTGCTGGCCAAAGGCCAAGGCGTGACCCTGCAACGCTATCGCGACGGCGGGCTGGCGGATGCAGTGACGCTCAAGCTGGAAGAGGGGCTCAGCTGGGCGATGGGCGGCGAGAGCGGACGGACCCGAACCGAGAAGGACGTGGGGCTGTGGAAAGTTGCGCGCGGGGCGGCGGGAAGGTTGCCGCCGACGGGGTTTCCGCGGGACAACCGGTTTTAAGTATCAGAAATGCTTGTTCAGCTGGCTGATTATTAGTGCTACTCGCTAGATCCAAGGTGGGGGTATCAGATTATGAGCAGAGCATTTCGATTTTTGGCGGTGCTATTGTCACTAACCATCGCGAGCTGCTCTCCGAGCCCTTCGGGAGATTCGCAGAAAGCGCAAGAATCGATAACCCCAAGTCCAATCAGCCTTCCAGACGGAGCGCAAGAATGCGCTTCACCTGACACGTACTCCACAATCAAAGAGATCATTTTTAACCAAGCGGTGCAGATAGCTGGTGGCGATCCAGTTCCTATAAATGACTTACGACTGGCATCATCCACTCGAATGGATATTCCCTTGGTGAAAGGGTACAATTCAAATCTCAAAAGGGCGGAATGTTCGGGGCGCTTCATCATATCCATTCCCGTGACCGCACGAACCGCATTTTCGGGGGAGCAAGAGCTTAAGGCCGATATCGCCTATTCAGTTCAACCGGCAGCCGATGGCCAAGGCAGTGTTGTTGAAGTTAATGGAATTGAGTATATCGTACGAAGTATTGTTTCAGCTAATGCAATCCGCTCAGCGAGACGTGTGGAGCAGCAGGGCGGCCCACATCTCGTTAACACCTTCAATCCAAGTTTTGGCTGCGGGCCAAGGCTGACCAACACTGAGAGAATGATTTGTCAGGATGAGGAATTGTCACAGAAAGATCGGCAGCTTTCATCAAGTTTTAAACTCGTCCTCGCCGCATCCACTGGAACAGATCGCCAGCTTTTACTTAATTATCAACGCAGGGCGTTGGCGGAGCGAGCTACGTGCGCAGAGACATCATGCCTGAGCCAATGGTATGAAAAAATGCTGGCGCAATATTAAGATTGAAGAGTTTTTCCCAGCAACTCCCCAACCCGCGCCTCCCCCGGAAAACCCTCAGCCACCCAGCGGTCTTCCACGGCGCGCAAAATGCGCAGGACTTCCGGTCCGGCCTTGATCCCGCGCGCGACGATCTCGCCGCCTTTGAGGGGGAAGGTGGGGATGGTCCAGCCGTTGAGCGGCGACGTATCCGCCCCGGTCAGCAGCAGGCGGTCGAGGGCTTGTTCGAGGCCGAGGCGATAGGCGAGGGCGCGTGCTTCCCAAAATCCCCCCCCGCTGGGGGAGGTGGCAGGCGCGTCTGCGACTGACGGAGGGGGTGCGGCGGCGGACTGGCCCTCTCCACCACTCACTTCTTTTGCGGTTCCCCTCCCCCGTGGGGGGAGGATCTCGCGCCCCGCCGCGCTCATCAGTCGCTTCTTCTGCGCGCCGGACAGGCGAAACTGCGCGGCGACCTTTATGGCTGCGTCCGCATCTGCCGGCAGCAGCGCGGCGAGGCGGCGCAGGGCGTGAGGGGCGATGTCCTGCCGCACTTCCTCGGCGACCAGCGCCGTCAGTGCCTCGACATCGGCATCGGGCAAAACCTGCGCCAGCACGCCAAGTTCGGCCATGCGCACCACGGTCGGCGCCGGATCGGGCAGGGCGAGCAGGTTGAGCATTTCCATGCCGATCCGCTCGCGCGAGAGGCCTTTGAGCGTGGCGGCGAGCTCGGCGCAGGCATTTTCCGACGCTGTATCAGCCGGCTGTGAGCCAAACCTTGCCTGAAACCGGAAATAGCGCAGGATCCGCAAGTGATCCTCGCGGATGCGCATCCCTGCATCGCCGATGAAGCGCACGCGGTGGGCCTTCAGGTCATCGAGCCCGCCGAAGAAATCCGAAATCTCACCCGTCGCCGGATCGGCATAGAGCGCGTTGA
>CAXNKI010000028.1:0-8879 GCA_964202645.1 Alphaproteobacteria bacterium
CATCGAGCAGACTGCCCTTGACCCCCACCTCGAAAGCGCTGGAGCGTTCCTTGCGGTACTGGTCGTTGATCCGCACGTTGGCGTTGATCGTGCCCGGGGTTACGCCATTGTTGAAATTGGCATTGATGATCGCCGACGAGCCCTGGTTGTTGAACCCGCCTGACTTGAAACCGATTCCCCAGTTGGCATAGATGTTCAACTGCCGGGTGGGGGTCCAGCTGAGCGTCACTTTGGGCTGGAACTGCTTGAAACTGGCGCTCTTGGGAGTGAACGCACCGAAGGCCTGGCCGGGATTGATCGGGCCGCCGGTGAAAGGATCGGTTGCGGTCGGCACCAGCGAGGAACTCTTGCGGTCCTCGATGTCATAGCGCAGCGCTACGCCAGCGGAGAACTGATCATTCGGCTTGTATTCCATGCTGCCGAATGCCGCATAGACATCGGTCTTGAACGCATCAGCCAACAGCAGCGAAGTGGGGTTGGTGGTGGTCGGCGCGTTGTAGAGCTGCTTGATGACGCCAGCGCCGGTATCCGCGCTGAGGCTGACCCCGACGGTGCGATCGATGTTGAGGTAATAAGCGCCAAGCTGCCAGTTCAGCGGCCCGCTGCCATCAGAAACCAGCCGCACTTCGGCGCTGAAATCCTTCTGGTTGCGCAACTGGTACTGGATGCCGTCGCAGGTCGTCGGGCTATAGGGCCCAAAGGTCGAGCCATTGGCGGGGGCGAAAATGAACGGCACCGGGATCGCGCCGATGGCGCCGGGCTGGTTGACCGCAAAGCCGGTAAGCGCCGCAGTGCTCGAAAAGCACTTGTTCACTGCCGCCGCACCTGATGGCAGAGCAGAACCGATATAGCGGGCGAAATCGGCCGAAGTGCCATCGGCGACAAGGTCCTGCTTGACGTCGCTATAGAGTAGCCAAGCGATCAGCTTCATGCCGCCGAAATCGTGATCTATCTTGGCCGAGACGTCGAAGCTTGTCTGGTCGTTGGTCGGGCGGACGTTGCTGTAGAACCGGAAGACGTGGTCATCGACATCTTCGTAGAATTTGGGGTTCACGGCCGCAAAGTTGGGAAGATGGAAGGCGGCGTTGAACGGCAGCGATGCGCCGTGGAATTCGCCATAGCGTGCCTTGATATCGATCTGCGTGTCGCTGTTCATGCCAAACATCAGCCTGCCGTCGAGGCCCCAGCTCTGCTTGTCGTCGACCACTTTGGCATTGCCGAGAAACAGGTTGCGATAGAAGCCATCGGTCGCGCTGTAATTGCCCGAAACGACGAATCCTGCGCCTTCGCCCAGCGGCCCGGCGAGATGCGCGGTGGCATCCCAGGTGTTGGCATTGGCATAGGATACTTTCGCCGCGCCGGACAAAGTTTCAGTGGGCTTGATGGTTTGCAGCACGATCGCGCCGGCGGCGGCATTGCGGCCATAGAGTGCGCCTTGCGGGCCCTTCAGCACTTCAACCTGACGCAGCGTGCCCTGCACCTGGTTGAGCTGGGCGGTGTTGGTCTTGAGAATGCCGTCGACCACCAGCGCAACCGAACTTTCGGCATCGCGCGCACCGTTGATGCCGCGAATGTTGACCTGGGTATCACCCGCTTCGGCAGTGCCGGTGACGATGGTGACGCCTGGCGTCAACTGGGCGAAGTCTTCAGCCTTGTTCGCACCGGTCGCTTCCAGCGCGGCAGCGGTGATGACCGCGACCGATGCCGGAACGTCCTGCAGGCGCTCGTTCTGGCGGCGGGCGGTGACAATGATCTCACCACCTTCGTCATCGCTTGCGCCCGGCTGGGCGTCCTGGGCCAGCGCCGGCGCGGCTCCGAACAGCATCGCAGGAACCGAAACGGAAAGCAGGAACCGGGTGATACGCATGTCTAGTGCTCCCTGAGCAGTTTGCCGCTGGCATTTCCAACCGCATGGCGGCCAAAAACGGATTTGCGGCTTGTTAGGCGTGCAGCATATTGTATACCGCTCCCACTGGTCAAGCACTAAGGGGCTGAAATTTGTCGCGCGCTTCGGATCATGCCTATGCCGCAATTCGCGGGATGATCCTGTCGGGCCAGCTTGCCCCAGGCGCGCAACTGAGCGAGGAAGCGCTGGCTGATGCTTGCGGCGTCTCGCGTACTCCGGTGCGCGACGCCTTGCGCCGGCTCGAAAACGAGATGTTCATTCGCCGCAGCGAATCTCAGCGCAGCTTCGTTGCGGAATGGTCGCTGAGCGACCTGGAAGACGCATTCGAGTTGCGTGCAATGCTGGAAGGTCATGCCGCACGACGCGCGGCGGCCCGGATCAATGCCCTGCAGCTGGAGCAACTCAAGGCACACAACCGCAGAATCCAAGAGGAAATCAGTGCGAGGCAACCCGATGTCCTGCGTTTTCTCGAGCACAACCGGCTCATCCACGCGATCATCCTTGAAGCTGCTGCTTCGCCGCGCCTCGCCAGCTCTCTGGGGATGCTGGTCGAACAGTCGGTGGTCTGGCGCACAGCGCAGCAATATGATCGCGAAAACCTGCAACGCTCGCACCATGAACACGAAGAACTGCTCGCCGCCTTTTCGCGCGCAGACGGGGCGTGGGCCGAGGCAATCATGACTGCCCACATCCGCCGCGCCTTCCACGCCTATCGCGACGCCTATCAGGCCCAGCTTGGCGGCTCGCAGCTTTCCGCCGCATGATTTGTATACAAATGCCAGATCGAGACGCCAGATGACCCGCTCAATCGAATTCATCGAAGTTGGCCCGCGCGACGGGCTGCAGAACGAGAAGACCTTGATCTCGACCGAGGCCAAGCTTGAACTCGTGCGCCGCTCGATTGCCTGCGGCGCGCGGCGCATCGAAGTGACCAGCTTCGTCAATCCGAAGAAAGTGCCGCAGATGGCCGATGCCGAAGCGGTCTGTGCCGGGTTGCCCCTCGATCAGCGCGTCACCTACATCGGACTTGTGATGAACCAACGCGGGGCCGACCGAGCTCTGGCAACCGGCCGCATCGACCAGTTGGGTGCGGTCAGCGTCGCCAGCGACGGCCTGGCGATTTCCAACCAGGGCCAAACCAGCGACGAATCGGTCGAGACTGCCAAAGCCATCATCGCCGCCGCCAAAGCCGCCGGGCGCAGCGGCCAGGCAACCATCGCCGCCGCGTTCGGCTGTCCGTTTGACGGCGAGGTCGCCGAAGACCGGGTAGTCGAAATGGCCCTGCGGCTAGCCGAGGCCGGCCCGGCAGAGATCGCACTGGCCGACACGATCGGCGTGGCAGACCCGGCACATGTGAGCCGACTGGTCGCGCGTGTTCACCAAGCGATCAATCCGATCCCGGTCCGCGTCCATTTCCACAACACCCGCAATACCGGCCTCGCCAATGTCTGGGCGGCGGTCGAGGCAGGGGCTTCGGCGGTCGATGCGGCGCTGGGCGGCATTGGCGGCTGCCCTTTCGCCCCGGGCGCGGCGGGCAATGTGCCCAGCGAAGATGTGGTCTACATGCTCGAACGCGCCGGTGTGGCCACGGGCATGGATCTGGCCGGAATGATTGAGGCGAGCCACTGGCTGGCCGCAGAGATGGGACGCAAACTGCCGGGTATGGTGGCGCAGGCGCCGCTGTTTCCCAAAGCAGGCTAAGGAGAATTTGACTATGGGTTACCGCCTGGGAGTGGATGTCGGAGGCACCTTCACCGACCTCCTGCTGTTCAATGTCGATACCGGCGCCTTCTGGCGTCACAAGACGCCATCCACCCCGCATGACAGCAGCGAGGGCATCCTTAATGGCGTCACCGCGATCTGCGCCGAGGCCGGGGTTGCGCCGCAAGACATCGAATATTTCCTCCACGGGACCACCGTGGCGACCAATGCCGTGCTCGAAGGCAAGGGCGCGCGCGTCGGCCTCGTCACTACCGAGGGCTTCCGCCATGTGATGCAGATCGCCCGCAGTTTCGTGCCCGGAGGCTTGGCCGGCTGGATCATCTGGCCCAAGCCGACCCCGCTGGCGCGGCTGGAAGATACGGTGACGATCAAAGGCCGCATGGACGCCGATGGGCGCGAAGTTCGTGCTATCGACGATGCCGACATCCGCGAGCAGCTTGGCGTGCTGAAGGCCCGGGGGGTCGAAGCGATCACCGTCAGCCTGATCAATGCCTTTGTGAATGGGGCGCATGAGAGCCGCGTCGGTGCGCTGGCGGCAGAAATCATGCCCGAAGTGCCGATCTCATTGAGCCACGAAGTGCTGCCGGAAATGCAGGAATATGAGCGCACACTGACCACGGTCGCCAATGCCGCAGTGCGCCCGGTCGTCGGCAAATATGTTGCCAGCCTGCGCGCCAAGCTGGCCGAAGCGGGCATGGCCGGCAAGCTCTCGCTGCTGCGCTCGGACGGCGGGCTGATGAGCGCGCAGAAAGCCGAGGAACATCCGGTCAGCATCCTGATGTCCGGCCCCGCCGGCGGAGTGACCGGCGCGCTTTGGGTCGGGCGCAATGCCGGGATCCGCAATATCCTGACCCTCGATGTCGGCGGCACTTCCACCGACGTCGCGCTGATCGAGAACCTTGAGCCGCGCCGGGTGCGCACTACGGAAGTTGGTCACCTATCGGTGCGCGCGAGCTCGCTCGATGTGAAGACCGTCGGCGCGGGCGGTGGCTCGATTGCCTATGTCCCCGAACTGACGAAGGCGTTGCGGGTCGGCCCGCAATCGGCTGGCGCGGTGCCGGGGCCCGTCGCCTATGGCAAGGGCGGCGAACTGCCGACCGTGACTGACGCCAACGTGGTCCTGGGCTATCTGCCCGAGAACCTGCTCGGCGGCAGCTTCAAGCTTGACCGCGAGGGTGCGAAGAAAGCGGTGCAGACCATCGCCGATGCACTCGGCATCGACCTGATGGCGGCAGCGCGCGGCATCATCGATATCGTAAACGAGAACATGTTCGGTGCGCTCAGAATGATCTCGGTGCAGCAGGGTTATGACCCGCGCCATTTCGCGCTGATGGGTTTTGGCGGCGCCGGACCGCTGCATGTCAACGCAGTCGCGCGGCTCATGGGCTCCTGGCCAGCGATCTCGCCGGTTTCGCCCGGCGTGCTTTGTGCGCTTGGCGATGCGACCACGCGGATGCGCACCGAAACTGCGCGCAGCTTCTCTCAGCTGGCCTCAACGGCCAAGGCAGACGAGCTGATCGCCATCCTCGATGAAATGGCCGCACAGACCCGCGCCGAATTGCTCAACGACGGGGTACCCGAGAGCGAGATCACCAGTGAATTCGAGATCGATGTCCGCTATGTCGGTCAGGCATTCGAAGTTCCGCTGACAATCACTGCCGAAGCGCTTCGCAACGACGGCATCGCCGGCATCCTCGCGCGCTTTGACGAGGAACACCTGCGGCTGTTCACCTTCAACATGGATACACCCCATGAGATCGTGAACCTGCGCGCGGTGGCGCTGGGCCAGGCGCTCGATCTGCCCGCAGCCGAACTGCCAAAGGGGGACGGCAATCCCGCTGCGGCAAAGATGCGCGACCACACGTTGTGGATGGACGGACGCGAGCAGGCCGCTGTCATCTATGACCGCGCCAAATTGCGCCAGGGCGACGTGATCCCCGGCCCGGCAATTGTCATTGAAATGGATTCGACGACACTTATCGAATCTGGCTGCATCGCGCAGGTCGACAATGTCGGCAACATCCTGATCAATCTGGCCTGAGGGGAGACGAAACCATGCCCGCCACCATCGTCGAAACCAATCCCGCCCCGTTCAAGCAAGTTGCCATCGATCCGGTAACGCTAGACATCATGGAAAACGCGCTGCGCAATGCGCGGATCGAAATGGATGCCACCCTGGTGCGCACCGCCATGTCCCCCGGCATCCGCGAACAGGGCGATGCCTTCCCGCTTATCGCTGATCACACCGGCAAGATGATCGTCGGCCAGTTCGGCAGCTTTATTGGCGGCTTTTTGCAGGGCTTTGACGGCACCCTGGAAGACGGCGACATGATCTTCCTGTCGGACCCCTACAGCTGCGAGGGCGCGATCAGCCATTCGAACGACTGGCTGGTGCTGCTCCCAGTGTTCAAGGACGGCCGGCTGATCGCGTACACCGCGATGTTCGGGCACATGTCGGATATCGGCGGCAAGGTGGTCGGCTCGATGCCGATCAATGCCCGTTCGATCTTCGAGGAAGGCGTGCGTATTCCGCCGGTCAAGATCTGGAAAAAGGGCGAATACAACGCCGATATGATGAAACTGGTGATGCACCAGACCCGTAAGCCCGACTGGTGCCAGGCCGATCTCAACGCGCTGATCGCTGCGTGCCGGGTTGCGGCGCGCCGGGTGATCGAAATGGCCGAGCGCTTCGGCGACGATGTCTATGTCTCGGCGACGCAGGAGCTGCTCGCGCGCAACCACCGGGCGATGAAGAGCCTGATCGCCATGGCAGTTGCCGAAGAGCCGGTAAGCTTCGAGGACTACATCTGCGACGACGGCATGGGATTTGGCCCCTACAAGATCAAGTGCACGATGCGGCGTGTGGGCGACAAAGTGGTGCTCGATTTTGCCGGCACCGACCCGCAAAGCGCCGCATCGATCAACTTTTTCCTCAATGAAAACATGTTCAAGATGTTCTTCGGCATCTACATGATCATGGTCTTCGATCCGCAGATCCTGTTCAACGACGGCTTCTATGATCTGATCGATGTGCGCATCCCCGAAGGCTCGCTGCTCAAGCCGAAGTTCCCTGCGGCGCTCTCGGGACGCACGCACGCGCTTGGGCGGATTTTCGACATTCTGGGCGGGCTGCTGGGCCAGAAGACGCCTGAATTTCTCAACGCAGCGGGCTTCAGTTCCAGCCCGCACTTGTTCTATTCTGGCAATGACAACCGGCCAGGAAAGGGCGGGGACTGGTTCCAGCTGTTCCAGATCGGCTTTGGCGGCATCCCGGGTCGGCCGATGGGCGACGGGCCAGACGGCCACTCGCTCTGGCCGGGTTTCACCAATGTGCCCAACGAATTCCTCGAGCGCTATTTCCCGATGATTATCGAGCGCTACGAGTGCGAGCCTGATTCGGGCGGCGCAGGCCTGCACCGGGGCGGCAACGGTATCCACATGACCTACCGGCTCCTCGCGAGCGGCACGATATCGATCCATGATGACCGCTGGTTCGTTCCGCCATGGGGCGTCAACGGCGGCCTGCCGGGCGCCCGGGCGCGCAAGATTCTGGAGAAAGCTGACGGCAGCCAGCAGATCGTCGGCAACAAGGTCGAAGAAGTAGAAGTCGAAGCGGGCGACCAGCTGCATTTCATCACCTGGGGCGGCGGCGGCTGGGGCGACCCGCTGGAGCGCGATCCGGCGCTGGTTGCGCTGGAGATCCAGCAAGGTCTGGTGACGGCAGGCGGCGCGCGCGCCTATGGCGTGGTTGCGGATGCAGCAGGCACTGTCGATGCGGCGGCAACTGCGGCGCTGCGGACAGAAATCCGCGGCAGCCGCGGCCCCCTCGCGCTGTTCGACTATGGCCCGGGCATCGCTGCGCTGCGCGCCAATTGCCTCACGGAAACCGGCTTGCCGGCGCCCAGCCAACCGGTCTGGCCGATGCTTGAAGCAGCGGAGTAAGCCCTTGACCAACACTGGAGTATTACAGGGCCTGCGCGTCATCGAGATGGGCCAGCTGATCGCCGGGCCGTTCTGCGGCCAGTTGCTTGGCGACATGGGCGCCGATGTGATCAAGGTCGAACCGCCCGGTGCTGGCGATCCGATGCGCGAATGGGGCCAGGGCACGGACAAAGTCAGCTGGGAAGTGATCGCGCGCAACAAGCGGTCGGTCTCGGCCAACTTGCGCGTTGCCGAAGGCCAGTCACTGGTGCGCAAGCTGATCGCCACGGCCGACATCCTGATCGAGAATTTCAAGCCTGGCACGATGGAAAAATGGGGCCTTGGCCCCGATGTGCTCCACGCCGATAATCCCGGGCTGATCATCGCGCGGATGTCGGGCTATGGCCAGACCGGGCCTTATTCCGACCGCGCCGGTTTTGGCGGGATCGGCGAGGCGATGGGCGGCTGGCGTTACATCGTCGGCGAGCCTGACCGACCGCCGAGCCGGATGGGCGTTTCGATCGGCGACACGCTGACGGCCAGCTATGGTGCGATGGGAGTTCTCGCCGCCCTTCATCACCGCGAGAGGACCGGAAAGGGGCAGGTGATCGACGCTGCGCTTTACGAATCCGTGCTGCAGGTCATGGAAGGGCTGGTTCCGGAGTATGACAAGATGGGCCTGATCCGCGAGCGGTCAGGGTCTGTGCTGACCGGGATTGCCCCGTCCAACGTCTATTCGTGCAAGGACGGCGAATACATGATCGGGGCCAACAAGGACTCGCTCTGGAAGCGGCTGGCGACCGCAATGGGCCGGCCCGAACTGGGCGACGACCCGCGCTATGCCACGCACGTTGCCCGGGGTGAAAATCAGACCGAGCTCGACGATCTGATCAATGCCTGGTCAAAGCAGCTGACGATCGAGGAGGTCGATGCGCTGATGATCGAACATTCGATCCCCGCCGGCAAAGTCTACCGCGCGCCCGAAATGCTGGCCGATCCGCATTTCCAGGCACGCGAGGCGATCATCGAGGTCGAAACCGAGCGCTTCGGCAAGCTGAAGATGCAGAACGCCTTCCCCAAGTTTTCCGCCACTCCGTCGGGGGTCCGCCGCGCTGCGCCTGCGCTGGTCGGACAGCACAATCGCGAGATCTACGGTGAATTTCTGGGGCTTGATGCGGCGGAGATGGCGCAGTTAGCCGAAGCCGGCGCGATTTGACCGTCGCCGATGGCGCAAGCCCTCAGCGCATCAGCACCAGCTCTTCCGCCATTGAGGGATGCAGCGCCACAGTCGCGTCGAAATCGGCCTTGGTCAGCCCGGCCTTGACCGCAA
>CAXNKI010000029.1:0-8853 GCA_964202645.1 Alphaproteobacteria bacterium
CGCGCGGAGCCGGCTTGAAGCCCGGCATTTTCCCCGCGAATCCGCTGATGTCGATCTTGCGCCTCGGCGTTTCGACCGGTTCGACCCTGAATGTCATCGGTGCCTCCCGGACTATGTTCACTTCGACGCCTTCGGGCACACCCAGCCCCTTTGGCAGCCGCAGCGCGACCGAATTGCCCGACTTGAATGTCTTGCCCTTGTAGTGGTCATTCATGGCGAATCTCCGTATATACGTGATGTATATACTATTCCACAAAACCCGCGTCAATCACCATCCGTTCCCCATCCCATTCCAGCACCGCCTCCACCCGCATCGGCACCATGAAGCGCTTGCCGGGCCTCCCGTCCACCGGCGGGCGTTCGATCTCCAGCACGTCGCCCGCGCCGAAATTGTCGACCGCAATGCAGGTACCCAGCGCTTCTCCCTCGGTCGAAACCGCAGGCAGGCCGATAAGGTCGGCGTGGTAGTATTCGCCCTCGCCCAACGGCGGCAGGGCCGACCGGGGAACAGTGAGCGTCGTGCCGCGCAGCGCCTCGGCGGCATTGCGGCTTTCGACTTCGGCAAAGCGGGCGATGGCGCCGCCCTTGCCGTCGTCCTTCAGCTTTTCAACCGTCAGCGCGCCGTTGTTGAAGGCGCGATGAAGCTTTAGCGCCGCGACGCCTTCACCGAACAGCTTGAGCCGGACCTCGCCCGTCACGCCGTGCGCGCCTGCAATGGCCGCGAGCGTGACGGGGCGATCAGTTGCCAAGGCTCAGGCCTCGGGCTTTTCTTCGGCGGCAGCTTCTTCGGCCGGTGCTGCTTCAGCTGCGGGAGCTTCCTCAGCGGGAGCAGCCTCAACCACTTCCTCAGCCGCAGGCGATTCTTCAGCAGCCACTTCGGCTGCAGGAGCCTCTTCGGCGGCAACTTCTTCAACGACTTCTTCAACCACCGGAGCGGCGGCAGCGGCAGCAGCAGCCTCTGCAGCCTCTTCAGCCTTCTTGGCCTTGTCCTCAACGCGGTCCTTGGCCTTCTGGCCGGGCTCGCCCTTGCTGGGATTGTTTGTCGCGGCGCGTTCCTTGATTCCGGCCTTGTCGAGCATGCGCGCGACGCGGTCGGTCGGCTGGGCGCCGACGCCAAGCCAATAGCGCACGCGGTCTTCGATCAGACGGACGCGGTTCTCATCGTCCTTGGCGAGCAGGGGGTTATAGGTACCGACCTGTTCGAGATACTTGCCGTCGCGCGGGGCGCGGCTGTTGGACACGACGACCTTGTAATAAGGGCGCTTCTTTGAACCACCGCGCGAGAGCCGGATTGCAACTGACATAACTGATTACCTTTCTGACTGATCTGATTTAATTCGAAAATTTCACTTCTTGAACAATTGATTGAGATTGGCGGGCATGCCGCCACCCGCTCCGCCGCCCAGGCCGGGCAAACCGCCGCCGCCCATACCGCCAGTGGGGCCGCCCCCGCCGCCGAACAGCTTGCCGAGGCCCGCGAGCCCGCCCATCTTCTTGATCTGCTTCATCGCCTTGCCCATTTCCTGGTGCATCTTGATGAGCTTGTTGACGTCCTGAACCTGCGTTCCCGAGCCATTGGCGACGCGGATCTTGCGCTTGGCGTTGAGCAGCTCGGGCCGCATGCGCTCCTTCGGCGTCATCGAGCCGATGATCGCGTCCATGCGCAGCAGCACCCGATCATTCATGCCTGAAGTGGCCATGGCCTGCTTGGCCTTCTTCATGCCCGGCAACATTCCCGCGAGCGCGCCGATGCCGCCCATGTTCTGCATCTGGCGCAGCTGGGTGCGCAGGTCGTTCATGTCGAACTGGCCCTTGCCCATGCGCTCTGCCATGCGCTCGGCATCTTCAGCGTCGATTGTCGCGGCAGCTTTTTCGACGATCGAGACGATATCGCCCATGCCGAGGATGCGCCCTGCGACGCGTCCCGGATTGAACGGCTCGATTGCATCGAGCTTTTCGCCGGTACCCGCAAACTTGATCGGCTTGCCCGTCACCGCGCGCATGGAAAGCGCCGCGCCGCCGCGGGCATCGCCGTCCATGCGGGTGAGGATCACACCGGTGAGATCGACTTGCCCGGCAAAACTCTGTGCGACATTGACCGCGTCCTGGCCGGTCAGCGCATCAACGACCAGCAGCACTTCCTTGGGAGAGGAAATGGCCTCGACGGCTTTCATCTCGTCCATCAGCGCTGCATCGACATGCAGGCGCCCAGCGGTATCGAGCAGCAGCACATCGATGGCCTGCAATTTCGCCGACTGCATCGCGCGGGTCGCGATTTCGGTGGGCTGCTGGCCAGCGATGATCGGCAGGGTAGCAACCCCAACCTGCTCGCCCAGGATCGCCAGTTGTTGCTGTGCTGCCGGGCGGTTGACGTCCAGCGAGGCCATCATGGCCTTCTTTCCGTGCTTCTCTTTCAGCAGCTTGGCGAGCTTGGCGGTGGTCGTGGTCTTGCCCGAACCTTGCAGGCCGACCATCAGGATCACCACCGGCGGGGTGGCGGCAAGATCGAGCTCGGCGGGCGTGTCACCGCCCAGCATCTCGGTCAGCGCGTCATTGACGATCTTGACGACCTGCTGACCCGGCGTGACCGAGCGCAACACATTCGCGCCGACTGCCTGTTCAGTCACCGAATCGATGAACCGGCGCACCACGGGCAGCGCAACGTCAGCTTCGAGCAGGGCAATGCGCACCTCGCGCATCGCCTCGCGCACGTCGGCCTCGCTCAGCGCGCCACGCCCGCGCAGCTTCGCGAAGACATCGCCAAGGCGGTCGCTAAGGCTGTCAAACATGAGCCGCAAACTCCGAAACGCGAAAAAAGCCGGTGGGCGAAACCTCGCCGACCAGCTTGCCACAAAAACTCTTACTCGTACTCAGAATGGTGGTGGAGCCTAGCGGGATCGAACCGCTGACCTCCTGCATGCCATGCAGGCGCTCTCCCAGCTGAGCTAAGGCCCCATTCCATTCATCCGGCCCGCCCAAAGGGGGCGCGCCGATTCCCAGCCAATAGCCGGGACGCAGCCCCCTAAGGCCGCGTCCTGCGCTTGGCAAGGCCCTTAATGATCGTCGTCGTTGCCTTCGACCCCGACGCCGAGATCTTCATCGCCGCCCAGATCAACATCATTGTCCGGCGAATCGCCGTCGTCATCGATGTCCAGATCCTCTTCGGCCAGATCGCCATCAGCGACCTCTACGACCTTTTCCTTAGCCTCTTCATAAGGGATCGGCTGCTTCGACTTGAGCACGGGCTCGGGCGACCACGCATGGCCGCATTCGATGCAAGTGACGGGATCGTCCTTGCCCAGATCGTAGAAGCGGGTGCCGCATTTCGGGCAGCCATGCTTGGCGCCCCATTCTGGCTTGGCCATGAAATTTCCTCGTGCTGGCTCCGGGCGGGAGCCTGAAATGTTTCGCGTAGATGGCGACGAACGGCGCTTGGTGCAAGCGACCGGGCCCCAACAGGCGGCGCGCCTTGCCATAGCGCGGGCGCGCTGTCAAAAGCCCGCGCGTGAACGCTCCCTCATCATCTGCCGAACGCCCCCGCCGTTTCCTGCCCGCCGGGCCGCTCAAAGGCCGCATCCGCGTGCCCGGCGACAAGTCGATCAGCCACCGCTCGATCATGCTCGGCGCGCTGGCCGAGGGCGAGACGCGGATCTCCGGACTGCTCGAAGGCGAGGATGTGCTGGCCACCGCTGCTGCGGTGCGGGCGATGGGCGCGAGCGTCGAACGCCTGGGTGAAGGTGAGTGGCGCGTGCATGGCGTTGGTGTCGGCGCGCTACTCCAACCGGTCGGGGCGCTCGACATGGGCAACAGCGGCACATCGACGCGGCTGCTGATGGGTCTCGTCGCTTCGCATCCGATCACTGCGACATTCGTCGGCGACGCCAGCCTCTCGGGCCGGCCGATGGGCCGGGTGATCGAACCGCTGAGCCGGATGGGCGCGGATTTCAGTTCGAGTCCGGGAGGCCGCTTGCCACTGATGCTGTGCGGCGCCTCGCCAGCCGTTCCAATCGAATACCGCCTGCCGGTGGCCAGCGCCCAGGTGAAGAGCGCCATATTGCTCGCCGGACTCAATACGCCAGGAATCACCACGGTGATCGAACCTGTGCCCACCCGCGACCATTCCGAACGAATGCTAGCCGGGTTCGGCGCGGAGCTGTGGGTTGAAGAGCTTGGCGGAGAACGCGTGATTCGAATTCGCGGCGAGGCTGAACTGCGCCCGCAAGTGATCGAAGTCCCCGGCGATCCCTCGTCAGCCGCGTTCTTTATCGTCGCTGCACTGCTGGTGCCGGGAAGTGAACTCACGATCGAAAACGTCGGCCTTAATCCCACCCGCGCCGGTCTGATAACAGTGCTGCGCGCGATGGGCGGCAGTATCGAGGAAGTAAACCCGCGCCTCGTCGGCGGCGAGCCGGTTGCAGACTTGCTGGTCAAGCATTCGCCGCTAACCGGCATCGAAGTCGATCCCGCCGTCGCGCCGAGCATGATCGACGAATTTCCCGCCTTGTTCGTCGCCGCGAGCCTTGCCGAGGGACGCACTATCACTTCGGGCCTCGACGAATTGCGGGTCAAGGAATCGGATCGCCTTACCGTCATGGCCGCTGCGCTGACCGGCGCGGGCGCGCGGATTGACGAGCGCGAGGACGGGCTGGTGATCGATGGCACCGGCGGCGAGCCGCTGCGCGGCAGCGCGAATTCACGGACCAAAACCCATCTCGACCACCGCATTGCCATGAGCATGGCGATAGCGGGCCTTGCCAGTCGCGACGGCATCGAAGTCGACGACACGCGCCCGATTGCGACCAGTTTTCCCGCTTTTGAATCGCTGCTCGACAGGGCCAAGGCATGAGCGGCCTTGCCGCCGACATCGTCGGCCTGATCGGAACTGCGCTATTTATCGCCGCTTTCGTCTATGCAAACATCGCCGCGACACTCGACAAGCTGTTGTTCAATGCAGCGAACCTCGTGGGCGCGTTACTGCTGCTGGCCAGCCTCTCGGTCAAATTCAATCTTGCCGCCTTTGTCCTTGAAGCCGCCTGGGCGGTGATTGCCACTTACGGCCTGCTGCGCGCGTTGCGTGATCGCAAGGCGGGGGCCAAGCGGTGATCATCGCCGTCGATGGTCCGACCGCCTCGGGCAAGGGCACTATCGCCAAGGCGCTCGCTGCGCATTTCGGCCTGCCGCATCTCGATACCGGGTTGCTCTATCGCGCGGTGGGCTGGCAGTGTGCGCTTAGCGGCGGCGATCCGGACAGCGAGGCGCAGGCACTTGCCGCCTGCGCCTTTCCCGACGACCTGCTCACCAATCCAGAACTCCGCTCTGAACTGACTGGCGGCCTAGCCAGCCGGGTCTCGGTGCATCCAAAGGTTCGCCGCGCCCTGTTTGACCGCCAGCGCGCGTTTGCAACGCAGCCCGGCGGCGCGGTGCTTGATGGACGCGATATCGGCACGGTGATCGCGCCGGAGGCCGAGGCTAAGCTGTTCGTCGTCGCCTCGGTGGCGGCACGGGCCGAGCGGCGGCACCGCGAAATGGCAGACGCAGACCGCAAAGCTACGCTGGGAGAAATCGCAGCAGACCTCGAAGCGCGTGACTTGCGCGACAGCACCCGCGCCGAAGCGCCGCTGGTCGCCGCGCCCGATGCGATGGTGCTCGATACCTCCGCGCTCAGCCGCGACGAATCGATTGCAGCGGCAATCCATCTGATCGAACGAAAGCTCAATCCATGAAACTGGTATTCCCGCTGGGCTTGCTTGCCCTGACTTTGGCCGCCACCGCTGCGGCAGAAAGCACTGCCTCCAGCCTTTCGCCTAGTGCCCGGCGCGGAATTGCCTTCGCCGAGCAGCGCTGCGCGGCCTGCCACTCGGTCCGCGCCAATGGCAGCTCATCAAATCCCGAGGCACCGCCGTGGGACGATATCGCCAACCGCCCCGGCACAACCCAGGCGACGCTGCGCGCATTCCTGCGCGATTCGCACAATTATCCCGAGGCAATGAACTTCCGGGTCGATGCGCGGCGCATCCGCGATCTGGCCGCCTACATCGTGACCTTGCGCAAATCCGACTATCGCCCGATCATGTAAGGCCGCATCCGGACGGTCAATGCGAGGCGTGGCCAAAATCCGCGCCGGGTCCGTCACGATTGATTGTCAGCAGCGCGAGCGCGCTCAGCACCATTGCCGCCGAGGTCAGCAGCAGGAACTGATTGTAACCGCCAAAGTAGTCGAAAAACGCGCCCGCCGTCAGCGGCCCGAGAGCGACCCCGACCGAGAGCGCTGACATCAGCGCGCCGAAGATGGTGCCATAGCTCTTCATCCCGAACCGGCGCGCAGTGAGATAGGCGATCACATCGATTTCCGCGCCTACTGTCAGACCGAACAGCACTGCTGCCGCCACCTGACTGACGGGATTCGCGCCATCGGCCAGCAACAGCGCGCATGAGCCCAGCGGAAACAGGAAAATCACTGCGCCCACAAGATGGCCGGGCATCCGGTCGAGCAGGAAGCCGGTGCCAAGACGGCCGATAATCGAAAACACGCCGACCAGCGAGGCGACACCGGCCGCACCCATGCGGTCCGCCCCCTGCCCGGTCAGAATTGGCACGAAATGCACAATCAGTCCCAGCACAGTGAAGGCAAAAAGCGCGGTTGCGACAATCAGCTTGAAGAAAGCAGGCGTCCGCGCGGCCTCGGCAAACGAAAGCCCGGTAAGGATTTCACCCTCCGACCTTTCGGCTCGGGCAGACCGGGCATCTTCCTGCGCACTGCGGAAGAACAGCAACATCAGGACGAATCCCAGCACGAACCAGATCAAGCCCACCCCGGCAAAGGCGGTGCGCCAGTCATAACTCGTGATCAGCCAGGCCGCGATGACGGGCAGGACAGTGGCGGTAACCGGCGCGCCAGACAGTGTGCTGGCGAAAGCGAGGCCGCGGGAATGTTCGAACCGGCTGCCGACCGCCTTGGTCCAGACCGTGCCCTGAAGGCCCAGATTGGCAATCGCCAGCACCGACCACAGCATGATCCAGTTGGCCATGGTCCCGGTCGCCGTGCCCAGCAGCGCGAATGCCCCGGTCATGGCGGCAATCCCGAATAGCCCGACGATCCGAGGGCCGATTCGGTCGACCAGCAGGCCGACCGGCACCGCCATCACCGCACCGGTCAAGCCAGCGATGGTCAGCCCGAAAGTGGCTTGGGCGCGGCTCCAGCCGAAGGCAGCTTGCAAGGGCTCGATGAACGAGCCGATCCCGTATGTGTGCAGCGAGGACGCCGAATAGCCAACCATAGCGGCGAGCGGGAGCGTCCAGTGATTGCGCCACTCCTGCGAAGCTGATCCCGTTTGCGCCTGCATGCCATCCACCCGAATTGCGCATTCCAGCCAGAATGCTTGATTTATCCCCCCCTTTCCCATAAGCGCCGCCGGTCCCGCAAGTCCCTGGCTATCTGGTCGAGGTTTTGCGGGATGCTGCGCATGGCATCCGGCCGGCGCGGCAGTTCGGCTACTTTGGCCCGCTTGTCGCATGGTGCGGCAGCGGAGAAAGACCGGCGGAAAACCGCCCGGCCGGAAACATCGGTATAGGAACCTCACATATGGCATCTTCTGCCAACCCCACCCGCGACGATTTCGCGGCACTCCTTGACGAATCGCTCGGCGGCGCCGGCGCTGGCGGCTTTGAAGGCCGCGTTGTCAAAGGCACCATCACTGCAATTGAAAACGACAAGGCTGTGATCGACGTCGGCCTCAAGAGCGAAGGCCGCGTGCCGCTGCGCGAATTTGCCATGCCCGGCCAGGCGCATGGACTGTCGGTCGGCGATGAAGTCGAAGTCTATGTCGATCGCGTCGAAAATGCCGATGGCGAAGCCATGCTCAGCCGTGACCGCGCCCGCCGCGAAGCCAGCTGGGACAAGCTCGAAGCCGAATTCGGCGAAGGCAAGCGCGTCGACGGCGTGATCTTTGGCCGCGTCAAGGGCGGCTTCACTGTCGATCTCGATGGCGCCGTGGCCTTCCTGCCAGGCAGCCAGGTCGATATCCGCCCGGTGCGCGATGTGCAGCCGCTGATGGATATCCCCCAGCCCTTCCAGATTCTCAAGATGGATCGCCGCCGCGGCAACATCGTTGTCTCGCGCCGTGCCGTGCTTGAAGAAACCCGTGCCGAACAGCGTTCGGGCCTGATCCAGAACCTCGCCGAGGGCCAGATCATCGAAGGCGTGGTCAAGAACATCACTGACTACGGTGCATTCGTCGATCTCGGCGGCATCGATGGCCTGCTCCACGTGACGGACATGAGCTACAAGCGGGTCAATCACCCCAACGAAGTGATCAACATCGGCGATACCGTCCGTGTTCAGATCGTTCGCATCAATCAGGATACCCAGCGCATTTCGCTCGGCATGAAGCAGCTGGAAAGCGATCCGTGGGAAGGCGTTGCCGCCAAGTACCCGGTTGGCGCGAAGCTGCACGGCGTCGTCACCAACATCACCGAATACGGCGCTTTCGTCGAACTGGAAGCTGGCATCGAAGGCCTGGTCCACGTTTCGGAAATGAGCTGGACCAAAAAGAACGTCCATCCCGGCAAGATCATTTCGACCAGCCAGGAAGTCGATGTCATGGTGCTGGAAGTCGATAGCGACAAGCGCCGGATTTCGCTCGGCCTCAAGCAGGTCCAGCAGAACCCCTGGCATGCCTTTGCCGATCAGTATCCGGTGGGCGCGCAGTTTGAAGGCGAAGTCAAGAACGCCACCGAATTCGGCCTGTTCATCGGTCTCGATGGCGATGTCGACGGCATGGTCCACATGTCGGATATTGCCTGGGGCATCTCGGGCGAAGACGCACTGGCGCTCCACCGCAAGGGCGAGATGGT
>CAXNKI010000030.1:0-8845 GCA_964202645.1 Alphaproteobacteria bacterium
CGATGACTTTGTCGCAGAACTCCAGTCCAGTGATCTTGTCGTGCGGCCCGGCAATGACGCGGGCACCATTGAGCACGCGCGCGGCGCCGGCTTGCAGCGTGTCAATGATCAGGCTCGACTTGCCGCTGCCTGAAAGACCAGTGATGCAGGTGAACGTGCCGAGCGGGATCTCGGCGGTGACATTCCGCAAATTGTTCGCGCGGGCATTATGGACCACGACCTTGTGACCGTTGCCCTTGCGGCGCGTGGGCGGAACCTCGATGCGGCGCGCGCCGGTCAGGTATTGTCCGGTGAGACTGTCCGGGCTGGCGAGAATGTCCGCGAGGGTGCCCTGCGCGACGATCTCGCCGCCGTGCACTCCCGCGCCCGGGCCGAGGTCGATGATATGGTCAGCATGGCGGATCGCGTCCTCATCATGCTCGACGACGATCACTGTGTTGCCAAGATCGCGCAAGCGTTTCAGCGTTTCGAGCAGCCGGTCGTTGTCGCGCTGGTGCAGCCCGATGCTGGGCTCATCGAGCACATAGAGCACGCCCGACAGCCCGCTGCCGATCTGGCTGGCGAGCCTGATGCGCTGGCTTTCGCCGCCCGAAAGCGTGCCCGATGTGCGGTCGAGATTGAGGTAATCGAGCCCGACATTGTTGAGGAAGCCGAGCCGCTCATTGATCTCTTTCAGGATGGCTTTGGCTATCTGGCTTTGCTGCGCGGTAAACTGTTGATCCAAGGTAGAAAACCATGAAAGCGCATCGACCACCGAGAGCCGCGTGACCGAGGAGATATCCCGCGCAGCAACCTTGACCGACAGCGCCTCGGGCTTGAGCCGCTTGCCCTCGCAGGTCTCGCAGGGCTGCGCGGTCTGGAACTTGCCCAGTTCCTCGCGCATCCAGGCGCTTTCGGTCTGCAGCATCCGGCGATTGAGATTGCCGATCACGCCTTCGAAAGCCTTGTTCACCGTATAGCTCTTGCGGCCATCGGTGAAAGTCAGCGGCACGGGCTTGCCGCCAGTGCCATGCAGGATGATCAGGCGCACTTCACCGGGCAAGTCCTGCCAGGGCGTGGTGAGCTGGAAGCCGAATTCCTTGGCGAGGCTGTTCAGCACCTGCATGTAATAGGGCGACGGCGGGTTCGATTTGGCCCAGGGTACCAGCGCGCCCTGCTTGAGGCTCAGCGCCTCGTTGGGGACCACCAGCTGCGGGTCGAACAGCAGCTTTTCGCCGAGCCCGTCGCAGGCCGGGCAAGCGCCTTGCGGGGCGTTGAAGCTGAACAGGCGGGGTTCGATCGATTCTATGGTGAAGCCGGAGACCGGGCAGGCGAATTTTTCGGAGAAGACGATGCGGTTGGGGGGAAGCCCAGCGCCTTTCAGGTTTCCGCCCAGCTCATCCTCGCGCCCCGGCACATTGCCTTCCGCCAGATCAACATAGGCCAGCCCCTCGGCGAGCTTCAGCGCCTGCTCGAAAGAATCCGCCAGCCGCGTCTCGATGCCTTCTCGAACCGCGATCCGGTCAACCACCACTTCGATGTCGTGCTTGAACTTCTTGTCGAGCGCAGGGGCCTCCTCGATGGCGTATATCTCGCCATTGACCCGCACACGCGTGTAGCCCGCCTTCTGCCACTCGGCCAATTCGCGGCGGTATTCGCCCTTGCGCCCGCGGACCACAGGCGCGAGCAGATAGGCCCGCGTGCCTTCGGGCAGCGCCATCACCCGGTCGACCATCTGGCTGACGGTCTGCGCCGAAATCGGCAGGCCGGTCGCCGGCGAATAGGGGATGCCGACCCGCGCCCAGAGCAGGCGCATGTAATCGTAAATCTCGGTTACGGTGGCAACGGTCGAGCGCGGATTGCGGCTGGTGGTCTTCTGCTCGATGGAAATCGCCGGGGAAAGCCCGTCGATATGTTCAACATCGGGCTTCTGCATCATCTCAAGGAACTGGCGCGCGTAGGCGCTCAGGCTCTCGACATAGCGCCGCTGGCCTTCGGCATAGATCGTATCGAACGCGAGGCTGCTCTTGCCGCTGCCGGAAAGCCCGGTGACGACAATCAGCTTCTCGCGCGGCAGCGAAACATCGAAGCCCTTGAGGTTATGCTCGCGCGCGCCGCGGACGGTTATGTGGGTGAGACTCATGGGATATGCGTGTTCCATATTTGTTCGAGCGGATCAAGCGCCCCGGTGCTGCTCTCACCGGCATGGGCAGGGCCCGGCTCATCGCAATCCCTTTGCAACCTTTTGCAGGAGACCCCAACCGATTCCTCGTCCGCTGGGGAGGCGGGATTGAATATGAGGGAAAGTCTGATTCTTGGCGCGCTCGCGCTGGCCACCGCCCTGCTGCCGGCGACTGCCATGGCCGATGATCCGCACGATCCTGCGATGCGGACAGCTGAGGCACGATCGCGCGATCGTGCGATCATTCGCCGGCTTAACCAGGATGAGCTGGCCTATGTCCGCCAACGCGACGCCCGTTATGCGGATGGCTGGCGGGACTACCGGGCGCGCAGCGCCAGTTCCGAAGACTACTCCCGCCGCCGCTCGGAATACGAACGCGCCAACCGGCGCTATGCCGAGGACCGGACCCGCTACGAACACCAGATGGCCGCCTGGCGCCGCGCAGTCGCTGCTTGCCGGGCGGGTGTGCAGTCCGCCTGCGACTGACCGGCACTTCCCGCAGCGATAGCGAGCGCAGCGTCGCATTTCGCGACAGGCAAGTTTTTCCTCGCCACTCTCCTTGACGCTGGATGAACGCACCACCATATGCGCCGGGCTGGCACTCACCCCATGTGAGTGCCAATTGCTTTCGTATCCACAGGAAGAGGAACATCCTATGAAATTCCGTCCGCTGCACGACCGTGTGCTCGTGCGCCGCATCGAGGCCGAAGAAAAGACTGCCGGCGGCATTATCATCCCTGACAGCGCCAAGGAAAAGCCGGCCGAGGGCGAAATTGTCGCCGCTGGTTCGGGTGCCCGTTCGGATGACGGCAAGATCACCCCGATGGACGTCAAGGCTGGCGACCGCGTGCTGTTCGGCAAATGGTCGGGCACCGAGGTCAAGGTCGATGGTGAAGACCTGCTGATCATGAAGGAAAGCGATATTCTCGGCGTTATCGGCTGAATATTCGCTCCTATCCAATCCAATTCACAAGGAAACTAGAACATGGCTGCCAAGGAAGTACGCTTTTCGCGCGACGCGCGCGAACGCATTCTCGCCGGCGTTGATATCCTCGCCAATGCGGTGAAAGTCACTCTGGGCCCCAAGGGTCGCAACGTCGTCATCGACAAGAGCTTCGGCGCTCCGCGCATCACCAAGGACGGCGTCACTGTCGCCAAGGAAATCGAACTCAAGGACAAGTTCGAGAACATGGGCGCGCAGATGCTGCGCGAAGTCGCCAGCAAGACCAACGACCAGGCCGGTGACGGCACCACCACCGCGACCGTTCTGGCTCAGGCTATCGTGCGCGAAGGCATGACTTCGGTCGCTGCCGGCATGAACCCGATGGACCTCAAGCGCGGCATCGATATTGCCGTGACCAAGGTTGTCGAAGATCTGGTCAAGCGCTCCAAGCCGGTTTCCGGCACCTCGGAAATCGCCCAGGTCGGAATCATCTCGGCCAATGGCGATACCGAAGTCGGCGAGAAGATCGCCGAAGCCATGGAAAAGGTCGGCAAGGAAGGCGTGATCACCGTCGAAGAAGCCAAGGGCCTCGAATTTGAACTCGATGTCGTCGAAGGCATGCAGTTCGACCGTGGCTACCTCTCGCCCTACTTCGTCACCAACCCCGACAAGATGACCGTCGAGCTGGATAACCCCTACATCCTGATCCACGAGAAGAAGCTGTCGTCGCTGCAGGCGATGCTGCCGATCCTCGAGGCCGTGGTGCAGTCGGGCCGTCCGCTGCTGATCATCGCCGAGGACATCGAAGGCGAAGCACTGGCCACTCTGGTGGTCAACAAGCTGCGCGGCGGCCTCAAGGTTGCTGCCGTCAAGGCACCGGGCTTCGGCGATCGTCGCAAGGCCATGCTGGGCGACATCGCCACGCTGACCGCTGGTGAAATGATCTCGGAAGACCTCGGCATCAAGCTTGAGAGCGTCACGCTCGGCATGCTCGGCGAAGCCAAGCGCGTCACCATCGACAAGGACAACACCACGATTATCGATGGTGCCGGTTCGGCTGACGAGATCAAGGCACGGGTCGAGCAGATCCGCAGCCAGATCGAGACCACGACCAGCGACTACGACAAGGAAAAGCTGCAGGAACGTCTGGCGAAGCTCGCTGGCGGTGTTGCCGTGATCAAGGTCGGCGGCGCTTCGGAAGTCGAAGTGAAGGAACGCAAGGATCGCGTCGACGACGCCCTCCACGCGACCCGCGCTGCAGTCGAAGAAGGCATCGTCCCCGGCGGCGGCACTGCGCTGCTCTATGCCACCAAGGCATTGGACGGCATGAAGGGCGTCAACGACGACCAGACCCGCGGCATCGACATCGTCCGCAAGGCGATCCAGGCACCGCTGCGCCAGATTGCCGAAAACGCTGGCTTCGACGGCGCTGTGGTTGCTGGCAACCTGCTGCGCGAAGGCGACGAGACGCAGGGCTTCAATGCTTCGACCGACGTCTATGAAAACCTGGTTGCAGCCGGCGTGATCGACCCGACCAAGGTCGTGCGCACCGCGTTGCAGGATGCTGCCTCGGTTGCTGGTCTCCTGATCACCACCGAAGCCGCAATCAGCGACCGTCCCGACGACAAGCCGGCCATGGGCGGAATGCCCGGCGGCGGCATGGGCGGCATGGGCGGCATGGACTTCTAAGTTCAAGCCAACCAGAGTCACAAAATCGGGGCCGGGAGGGAAACCTTCCGGCCCCTTTTTCTTTGCCTTCCGAAAAAGAATGTGCGGCGCGGTGAACCTTTCGGATCCCCCGCACGACCTTGCTCTGCCACGCCTTGGCGGCGTATTCGGGCAAGGAGTTACATCATGAAATTATTTGGAATTGGCGGAAAACGGGCAGCACTCGCCACCACTGCAACGCTGGCTTTGGCCATCGGAATGATCGCCACGCCGCAAGCGGCAAATGCCGAGGTTTGCTTGATGGTCAGGACCGGCAACCAATTCTCGTTGAATGTAACCGAAAACACTAACAACCCGAGCACGAATAGTGGGGGCGCTACTTCGACGACCAACATCTCTTGCGGTGAGGGAGCCGTTGTTACCGGCACCAATGCGACGACAATGGGCGGCCAGGCCGCCGCCGGCCAATCTGGCACTGCGGTCGGCCAGGGAGCCAGCGTAACCGGAAATGGTTCGGTCGCGCTGGGGCAGGGCAGCACTGATGGCGGCGTGGCAAATGTTGTGTCAGTTGGCGCAGTCGGCACAGAACGGCGCATCATCAACGTCGCACCGGGCACCGGCGGGACCGATGCCGTGAACCTCAATCAGCTCAATGCGGTTGCGACAACCGCCAATACCGCGAATACGAACGCAGCGACCGCACTGACCAATGCGGCCAGTGCCCTGACCGCCGCCAACACCGCGCAAACTGCGGCCACGACTGCTGCCGCGAATGCTATTGCCGCACAAACCACGGCAAGCACGGCGCAAACCACCGCCAACACCGCACAAACCACGGCAAACACCGCGCAAACCACCGCTAACACTGCACTGGCCAAGATGACCTATGTAGCCGTCAGCGGCACCGGCGCCGTGCCGGTCGTGTCTGGCATTGGCGCAGTCGGCATCGGCATCGGCCAGACCGCCAACGGCGACGGTGCCGTGGCAATCGGCGATCCCAACACGGCGACAGGCACTGGCGCAGTGGCAATCGGCGCAGACAATTCCGCAACCGGCGCCGGCGCAGTGGCAATCGGCAACAAGAACACCGCAAGCGCGGCCGGAGCGGTTGCCCTCGGCAATGGCGCGACAGCAGGCCATGCCAATGCCATCGCTGTCGGATCGGGAGCAAGCACCACCAGAGCCGGGCAGGTCGCGCTGGGCGGCAGCGGCTCATCGGTGCGGGTCGGCGATATCGCGGCTTCAACCGCCGCTCAGTCCGGTCCGACCGATATCATGACAGTCGACGCCAGCGGCACCCTGGGCCGCGACACCACCATCCGTCCTGCAATCGCATCGCTGACCGCGACCACGGCCAGCAATACGGCGTCGATTACAACGCTCCAGGCGCTGACGGCCAATCAGGGGGCACAGATCAACAGCTTGTTCAACCTGACCACGGCCAACCAGAAGGAAGCCCGGCGCGGAATTGCTGCCGCTGTCGCCATGGCGGATGCACCGTTCCCATCGGCGCCCGGCAGGACCAGCTATGCCGCCAATGGCGCAGTCTATCGCGGCCAGGCTGCTTTCAGCGTGGCGCTGACTCACCGGCTCAAGACCGACACTCCCTTCGCCTTCACTGCGGGGGTAAGCCATGCCGGTGGATCAGACACTGCAGTGAAATTCGGCGTGGCTGGCGAATTCTGAGAGTTGCCGCTTGCCAAGCATAAACAAGGGCCGGGGGAGCAATCCTCCGGCCCTTTTGCTTGGGCGGCGGCATGGCCCATGCCCGCATTTTCCCTGAATTTCCTGCGATATACGCAATTGCCCGCAGGTCAGCCTCACTTCATCGCCATCGAGATTGACGGAATTGGGCGGATTGTTAAGCTGGGGCATTAAGGAATTGCAAAGCATGACCTGGGTAGCATGTCACTCGTGACCAAGACCTCGCTCCTCTCCCGCATGGGCCGCGCCGTTGCGCCGCTTGGCCTCGCCGCAGCCCTGCTGGCGCCTCTTTCCGCCGCTCAGGCCGCAGGCAACGCCGACATCGAAGCGGCTTTTGACCGCACTTTTTCAACCCAGCAGCGCGCAGTTGCGCAGAGCGCACCAGTTTATCGCGATTCGTTTGAAGCGCAGCTCGCGCGGGTGGCCGAAGGCTCACAGGGGCGCATTGGCGTCGCAGCGGTCGATCTGGCCACCGGGCGCAGCCTTGCGGTGCTGGGCGATCAGCCTTTCCCGATGGCCAGTACCAGCAAAGTCGCGATTGCCGCCACGTTCCTCGAAATGGTCGATGCCGGGCGCGCGCGCCTGTCCGATATGTATCCGCTGATGGTGCCGGTTCCCAGCCGCAAGTTCGATGGTCCTGTCGCGCCAGTCCGCCGGGGCGATTACATGACCGCCGAGCAGCTGATCGACCTTGCGCTGACGAGGAGCAGCAACCCGGCGACCGACGCCCTGCTCGCCGCGGTCGGCGGCACTGCTGCGGTGAACAGCTGGATGCGCCGCACTGGCAACACCGGCATGCGCATCGACCGCGATATCGCGACGCTGGTGCGCGATGATGGCGCGGTCAATCCCGCCATCACGATCGACGAGCGCGACAGCGCAACGCCAAATGCCATGGTCCGTCTGCTCGCTGGGCTCTATCAGGGCCGCTGGCTCAGCCCGGCCAGCCGCCATTTCCTGCTCGCGACCATGGAACGCTGCCAGACCGGCAAGCGCCGCATCCCCGGGCTCATGCCCGAAGGCACAGTGATCGCGCACAAGACCGGCACGTTGTCGAACACCGCCAGTGACATCGGCATCATCAACACCCCTGATGGCCGCGCGATTGCCATGGCAATCTACGTCACCGGGCAAGGCGGGAAGCCTAACCGCGACGGGCGCATCGCCGAAATCGCCCGCGCCATCTATGATGGCTATCAGCAACAGGGCGTCACCAGCATGGGCATGGTCGGGGTGCGCCGCTAGGCTAAATCAACCTGCAATTGGTGACGCGACTGCCCGGCTCTGTGTCAGGCAGGAACCAAAGCTGTGAAACGCGGTCGCATGCAGCCCGCCGAGGCCGCCCGCGACGAACAGGATGAAATCCTTGGGCTCGGGCACCGCATATATCCGCCCGTCATCGCGCACCCGGCCTTGTGCTTCCAGCTGCTCGCGGTGCTGGCGCTGGAGCAGGTCCGCCGGCACGCTGGCATAGCGCCAAAGGCACTCCTGCACGTCGGCTATATCGGGCATTTCCCGGCCAACAATCTCCGCACAGATCGGATTGATCGCCACCATCATCTCGGCAAACGGCATAGCTGGGGTAAAGCAGTTCGCTGCCACGTATGGCACTGACTTGCCAATCTGCTCGAGGAAATCGCGCGGGGCCTGCGAGGTGGTGTCGAGCACGTTCATCGTCCCCATCGTGCCGAAGCACGAGACAGCATTGCCCTTGATCCCGGCCTGGCGCTCCGCGAGCGGGGCCCACGGCGACTTTTCCTCCCACTCGCCCGCCAGCACGCTCGCGAGCCGCCCGGGCGAGCCGAAAGTGGTCTGCGAGGTAACCCCGGCAACCTGCCCCGCAACATTGCGCATCAGCAGCCGGAAAGCCCGCCCAATGGCATTGGCGCGCGTTGCGACCCCGCCGAAGCAGCCATAGGAGTATGGAATATCCAGCGCATCGCGGATCGGGCCATTGACGATGAAGGCCGGATAGACCGGCGCGGTGGTGGTGTTGATCCCGTAAAGCTCGAAGTCCGGATCGGCCACGGCGGCGATCATCGCGATCAGCAGTTCAAGGCTTTCCGCTGGCGCGCCTGCCATCACTGCATTGATCGCGATCTTCTCGACCGTGCATTCGGCGCGGGCGGGCGGCAGGAGGGCGATCACTTCGTCGGGGTAGCGGTCGTTCTCTGCCAGGAAGGCGCGCACCCGGCTTTCGGTCGGCGGCACCAGCGGCAGCCCATCGCCCCAGCCCTTTTCCATGGCGAACTGGTTGAAATCTTCCAGATCAAGCTCAGCCTCGTGGCGGCGGCTCGCCAGCCAGTCGACCTCGCAGCCGGCCGGGCCGCAATCGCGGCTGATCAAGGGCCGGGGCGCGGGCACGAGTT
>CAXNKI010000031.1:0-8786 GCA_964202645.1 Alphaproteobacteria bacterium
CTAGGCTGGCGGCTTGTCCTTGCCGGGCTCTCGCTCGTCCTGGCTGCAATAACCTACGCCCTGATCGAACAACCGGTCCGGCACTGGAAGTGGCTGCAGGTTCGCTCGGTCATCGCTTTGGCTGGCGGGGCCGGCCTGGCCTGCATCACCATCGCAGGCGCGTTCGCCTTGCGAGCCGCGGCACGAACCGCAGAAGCCGACCCGCGGCTAATGCAGTTTGTGGCCGCAGAAGCTCAGATGAATGCCGATCGCGACGGCTGCGTTGCGGATTTCCTGACTGTGACAGCTTCGCCGTGTCGTTTCGGCGAGGACTCTACACGCAGGCCCGTTGTCCTGTTTGGCGATTCCCATGCGGCGCAGTGGTATGCTCCCTTGAAATCGGTAACCGCGCGCAATCGTTCGCCCTTTTTGGTTTTCACCAAGTCCTCATGCCCCAGTGTCGATGTCCGAGGCATTTACTCTACGCGCCTGCGCCGACAATACCGGGAGTGTGACGCATGGCGAGCAAGCGCCGAAGAGCAAATTCTGCGATTGCGGCCTTCGATTGTCGTGCTGACCAACTTTTCCGAGGCCTATGCCTCATGGGCCGGAAGGCCGGATCGCAGCGAGGCATTCAACCGCGATCGCTGGAGTGCCGCGCTGCGAGCTACGGTGTTGCGCCTCAAGTCTTCAGGCCACGAAGTGGTGCTGATTCGCGACACGCCTGCTGCGGGCTTCAAGGTGCCTGCGTGCCTGGCACGATCTTTGAGCCGGCCAGGCTGGTGGCCGGAGTCATGCCGTGTCGTCCGGACCAAAGCACTTGCCGAGACAGCCTGGCAGCGCGAGAAAGCAACCGTCGCCAATTTGGCTGTCCATGTCATCGACCTGTCATCGGCTTTTTGTGGTCCGGTAAATTGCGAGCCAGTCAATCAAGGCGTCGTGGTCTTTCGCGACGACAATCATGTCACCGACGCGGCCGCCGCCAGGTTGGCGCCCGATCTCGACATGATCTTGCGGGCCGTCCACAGATGACCCTAATGGTCCTGGCGATGCCCTCATCAGACAGAGACGATAATGACAGCCAACAAACCCGGCGATCCGCTCACGCTCAACCGGCTCTATGGCCGCTCGGTGGGCAAGCCCTTGCGCAAGGGCCAGCAGGGGCTGGTCGATACCTTGCTGCCGCGCATTGCCGTGCCAACCGAAGGCCCGGTGACCGCTGAGCGGCTGTTCGGCAGCGACCGCCCGCTGCATTTCGAGATTGGCTTTGGCGGCGGCGAGCACATGGCCGGGCGCGCCGACATGTTGCCTGATCATGGCTTCATCGGCGCGGAGCCGTTCCTCAATGGCGTGGCGCAGGCACTAGTGCATGTTGATGGCGACAATGGCGCGAGCACGCCGCTGGGCAATGTCCGCATCCAGCATGGCGATGCGCTCGAAGTGCTAGCGCGCATCCCCGATGGGGCGCTGTCATTCGCCTATCTGCTCCATCCCGATCCCTGGCCCAAGGCACGCCACGCCAAGCGGCGGATGATGAATGATGGCCCGGTGGGGCTGATCGCGGCCAAGCTGAAGCCTGGCGGCGAATTCCGTTTCGGCACCGATCACCCGGTCTATCTGCGCCACGCGCTGATGGTCATGCAGCGCTTCACTAGCCAGTTCGAATGGCTCTGCGGCAAGCCGGCCGATTTCCTCACTCGCCCCGGCGGCTGGCCCGAAACGCGCTATGAGGCCAAGGCCCGCTCGCAGGGTCACGAGGTCTGGTACTTCCGCTACCGGCGACGCTAGACAAGCAGCCCCATCGGCGGCACCCTGCACTCTACGGCAAAGGGGAGAGGCACTATGGATCGGCGCTGGTATTTTGCGGTCGGCGATTTTCTCGCCAGTCTGCTGGTAGGCATCGCGGCGGGGCTCGCGGCCTGGGCCATCGTCTCGCCAGACTGGAACATGTGGGCAGCGATGGCCTTGATGATGCCGCTGGGCATGATCGTCGGGCTGGTGCTGTTCTTTCCGCTCGGCGCGCTGCTGGGGGCGCACGAGGCGATGATCCCGGCGATGTATACCGGCATGTGGCCTGGCATGGTGGTCGGCATGATGGGCGCGATGATGCCGTTGCCAATGAGCCACGCAATCGAGATGGGCGCGGCTTGCGGAATTGCCGAGATCATCTTCATCTGGATCGTCAACTCCGTCCTGCGCGGCAAAGTCCGCGAGCCGGGGACCAGCTGACATGGCGGACGCAGTTACCCAGGCCAAATGGGACAAGCTCGCCCCCCGTTTCGACGGTATGGCCAGCCAGGGCGCGGAGCGGCGCTGGAAGCCGTTCAAGCAAAAGCTGTTCTCGCACATGGAAGGCAAGATCCTGTTCATGGCGCTGGGCACCGGGCTTGATATTCCCGCCTTCCCGCCCGGGCAGAATATCACCGCGATCGACATCAGCCCGAAGATGCTGGCGGAGGCGCAAAAGCGCATCGCGGCATACGACGGCACGATCAATGCCCAGGTGATGGACGTTCACGACATGCCCTTTGCCGAAGCCAGTTTCGATCAGGTGTTCACTTCGTGCACTTTCTGCTCGGTGCCGCGTCCGATAGAGGGGCTGAAGGCGATCCATCGCGTGCTGAAGCCCGGCGGCGAGCTGTTCATGTTTGAACACACCGGCAGCCGGCTCGCACCATTCCGCACAATGATGGACCTGATGACCCGGCTGTCCGAACGCGTCGGCCCCGCGATGAACCGAAACACCACGGCCAATGTCCGGGCGGCGGGGTTCCGGATCACAGAGGTCGAGAATGTGTTCCTCGATGTGATCAAGACCATCAGGGCGATAAAGCCCGCCTGACGCACGAAAGCCTCGCTTGGGCGCACCGCGACAAATTCTTTGTCGCGGATGGTCCGGTTAATCTCTACTTATGTGATCGAGATTAACCGGAGTCGGTACCAATGGACCTAGCAGGATTTGATCTGGCCGCTCTGCTTCCCTTCATTGCGGTGGGCTTTGCCGCGCAATTGGTCGATGGCGCGCTGGGCATGGCCTTCGGGGTGATTTCGAACACATTGCTGGTCGGCGTGCTCGGTGTGCCGCCTGCCCTGGCTTCGCAGCGGGTCCATCTGGTTGAGTGTTTCACCACGGCAACCTCGGGCATCAGCCACCTGCTGCACGGCAACATCGACAAGAGGCTGTTCTTCAAGCTGCTGATCCCCGGCGTGATTGGCGGCGTGCTGGGCGCTTATGTGCTGAGCACGCTCGATGCGAGCGTGGTCAAGCCTTTCGTCCTGCTCTATCTTTCGGGCATCGGCATCTATCTGCTGGTGCGCGGCATCTTCTATCCACCCAAGATCCGCGACGCGAAGCTGATCTGGCCGCTGGGTCTGGTCGGCGGCTTTCTCGACGCCGCGGGCGGCGGCGGCTGGGGGCCGGTGGTCACGTCCAACCTGCTGATCCAAGGCGCTGATCCGCGCAAGGTCGTCGGCACGGTCAATTCAGTCGAATTCTTCCTGACAGTCACTGTCTCGGCGGCTTTCATCTATCATCTGGGTGTTGCCGATGTCGCAGGCGCGACGCTCGGCCTGCTGATCGGCGGCATCGCCGCAGCGCCGCTGGGTGCCTGGGCCGCCAAGCGCTTCCCGGCCAAGCAAATGCTGATCCTCGTTGGCATCGTCTTGATGCTGACCAGTTCCTATGGCGTCTGGAACGCGTGGGGGTAACCGGCTCCCTTCCGGGGTAGCTTCATGGATAGCCAACTTCTCGTCATCTGCCTGCTGACTGCGAGCATCAACCTCATCGGCACGCTGGCCTATGCCGCGCGCATCGCCGGAATTCGCACGGGCCGAATTGCGCTCAGTTTCGCGCTGTTCAACCTGCTGGTGCTGGTCAGCCGGATGTCGAACAGTTTCCTCGGGCCGTTCCTGGCCAAGCGGGTCGAAAATGGCATTGGTTCGGGCAGCGGGGCGCAGCTTGCCGATGACTTCCGCATGGTGCTCGCCAGCGCCAGCATTGCCGTGCTGGTCGGCATCATTCTGGTGCCCAGCGGACAGCGCATGTTCACCGCCGCCATCGGTTATTTCCAGAAAAATCGCTCAACCGCGCGGCTGATCCTGCGGACCGCCTCGCCTGCAGGGCTCGCGGCAGTGCGCCATTCGCTCGCCCTGCCCTCGGCGCAGCACCTGAAGCATATCGCCCGCCCGAAGGCAGCGAGCTGGGGTATGCTGACCGCCAATGTGCTGGCGCAGGCGCTGGTGACGGTCGGCGTACTCGCCTCGCTCTATGCCGGCTATCTCAACCCGGAATTCCGCGTGACAGCATCGCAGCTTTCAGCCGTGGTCAACGGCTTTGCAACGATCCTGTTGTTCGCGCTGATCGACCCGCAACTATCGGTGATGACCGACGACGTCGTCGAAGGCCGCCTCAGCGCCACCGACTTCCGTCAGGTAATCGTGTGGGTCTCGTTCAGCCGGCTGGCAGGCACCCTGCTCGCGCAAGCGCTGTTCCTGCCGTCGGCCGCCGCCATCGCCTGGGTGGCGAATTACGTGTGACCTAAGCGCTCACCCGCAAATCCCGGCCGCCGCCAGCACCGCGAGCGTCAGCACATCAGGCGCAATCGCGGTCATCGGCGCGATCTGGACCGGCTTTTCCATGCCGATCAGCATCGGGCCGATGGTCGCATTGCCCGCCAGCTCGCGCAGCAGCTTGGCCGAGAGATTGGCCGATTGCAGCCCGGGCATGACCAGCACGTTGGCCGGCGCGGACAGGCGGCTGAACGGATAGTTCTTCATCACGTTCGGATTGAGCGCAGCGTCAGGTGCGAGCTCGCCTTCGTATTCAAAGCCAACCTCGCCGCGCGCATCAAGGATGGCGATGGCCTCGCGGATCGGATCGAGCCATTTGCCCGAAGGATTGCCGAAAGTCGAAAAGCTGAGGAAAGCAACCCGCGGCTCATGCCCCAGCCTCCGGGCAACCGCGGCCGTCTGCGTCGCGATAACTGCCAGATCTTCCGCGCTCGGCCGTTCGTTCACGGTCGTATCCGCCATGAACACAGTCGAATTCTTGGCGATCATCAGGTGAATGCCGAAAGGCACTTCGCCGGGCTTGGGGTCCAGCACTTCGCGCACTTCCTTCATCGTTTGCGCGAATGTCCGGGTCATGCCGGTGATCAGCGCATCGCCGACCCCCAGCTTGAGCAGCGCGGATGCGAAGATGTTGCGGTCCTGATTGACCATGCGGTGGACGTCGCGCTCCATGAAACCGCGCCGTTGCAGCCGCTCATACAGCGCTGTGACCATGGCTTCCACATGCGGCGAAGTGGCCGAATTGTGGATCTCGTAGCTATCGGGATCGGCAACGCCAAGCTGGGCCATCTTGTCGAGCACGGCCTGTGTCCGGCCGACCAGCACCGGCTCGCCATAGCCGAAATCGCGGAACTGGACCGCCGCGCGCAGCACGATCTCGTTTTCCGCCTCGGCGAAGATTACGCGCTTGGGATTGGCCTTCACCCGCTCATAAACTTGCGTCAGCACCGAGGTTGTCGGGTTGAGCCGGGCTTTCAGGCTATGGCGATAGGCGTCGAAGTCCTCGATCGGCTTTTGCGCCACGCCCGAATCCATCGCTGCCTTGGCAACGGCGGAGGACACCACTTCCATCAGGCGCGGATCGAACGGCGCGGGGATGATGTATTCGCGGCCGAACTGGTGGTTCTTGCCGTAAGCGGCAGCGACTTCCTCCGGCACTTGCTCACGCGCCAGCTCGGCGATGGCCTTGGCGGCAGCGATCTTCATTTCCTCGTTGATCGCGGTCGCTCGCACATCGAGCGCGCCGCGGAAGATGAACGGGAAGCCCAGCACGTTGTTGACCTGGTTGGGATAGTCCGAACGGCCGGTGGCGACGATGGCATCGGGCCGCGCGGCCATGGCATCGGGCGGGGTGATCTCGGGGTCAGGGTTGGCCATGGCAAAGATGATCGGATTCTTGGCCATGGTCTTGACCATGTCCTGTGTCATCGCGCCCGCGACCGAGAGGCCAAGGAAGATATCTGTGCCAGCAACCGCTTCGGCCAGCGTGCGCTTGTCGGTGTCGATGGCATGCGCGCTCTTGAACTGGTCGATGCCTTCGCGGCCCTTCCAGATCACGCCCTTGCTGTCGCAGACGATAACGTTTTCGTGGCGCACACCCATCGACTTGATCAGCGCGGTGCAGGCGAGCGCCGATGCGCCGGCGCCGTTGACCACGACCTTGACGTCTTCAAATTTGCGGCCCGTGAGGTGGCAGGCATTGACCAGACCAGCGGCCGCGATGATCGCGGTGCCGTGCTGGTCGTCGTGCATCACCGGGATCTTCATCCGCTCGCGCAAGGTCTGTTCGATGATGAAGCATTCGGGAGCCTTGATGTCTTCAAGGTTGATACCGCCGAACGTCGGCTCCATCATCGCGATGGCTTCGATCAAAGCTTCGGTGTCTTCGCTGTCGAGCTCGATGTCGATCGAATCGACGTCGGCGAAGCGCTTGAACAGCACAGCCTTGCCTTCCATCACCGGCTTTGAGGCTAGCGCGCCGAGATTGCCCATGCCCAGGATCGCGGTGCCATTGGTGATCACCGCAACCAGGTTGCCCTTGGCGGTATAGTCATAGGCCGTCGCGGGATCATCATAGATCGCCTGCACCGGCACGGCAACGCCGGGCGAATAGGCGAGGCTCAGGTCGCGCTGGGTCGCCATCGGCTTTGAGGCGATGATCTCGATTTTGCCGGGACGGATCGTCTTGTGATAGAATAGCGCCTCGCGGTCGGTGAAACTCACGTTGCTCTCGGTCGTGCGGCTTTCGTCGGACAAGTTCATTCTCCCGGATTAACCCGCGCCCTAACCAAAGTCTGCGCTGCGCGATAGGGGAAAGCTGCGCCGTTTCGCTTTGCGAATCGCTCGGGCCGCTGCAAACCCGCTGCATAATGCACGGCTCCCCCACTCCGATGATGGTCCAATACCTCGCCCTCAAGGCCGAGGCGGGAGATTGTCTGCTGTTTTACCGGATGGGCGACTTCTTCGAGCTGTTCTTCGACGATGCGAAAGTGGCCGCACAGGTGCTCGATATCGCTCTGACCTCGCGCGGCGAGCACCAGGGCGCGCCGATCCCGATGTGCGGCGTGCCGATCCATGCGGCGGAAGGTTATCTGGCAAGGCTGATCAAGGCGGGCTGCCGCGTGGCGATCGCCGAGCAGACCGAAACGCCTGAACAGGCGAAAAAGCGCGGTGGTTCCAAGGCGCTGGTGGCGCGCGATATCGTCCGCTTTGTCACCGCTGGGACGCTCACCGAGGAAGCCTTGCTCGAACCGCGCCGGGCCAATGTGCTGGCGGCGGTGTGCGAGGTGCGCGGGGCTATCGGCATCGCGGCCTGCGACATTTCGACCGGACGGATGGAGCTGGAAGAATGCGCGCCTGACATGCTCGGCGCGGCGCTGGCGCGCTTGGGGGCGAGCGAGCTCGTCGCACCCGAAGGCTGGGACGCTGCGCCCGACACGGCGATCTACCGCCCCGCGCGTGAGTTTTCCAGCGACAGCGGCGATGACCGGCTGAAGGCAGTTCACGGCGTCGCCACGCTCGATGGCTTTGGCATGTTCACCCGCGCAATGCTGGCGGCCGGCGGCGGCCTGATCGCCTATCTCAGCCACGCCGGGCGCGGCACCCTGCCCTTCCTGCTGCCGCCGGTCGCACGCAGCGGCGAAAGTCACCTGGCGATGGACGAGGCCAGCCGGGCGAGCCTCGAAGTGCTGGTCTCCAGCCAGGGCACCCGCAAGGGCAGCCTGATCGACGCAATTGATCGCTGCGTAACTGGCGCAGGCGCGCGGCAGCTGGCCGACGACCTCTCCGCTCCGCTGACCGATGCGGCCGCCATCGCCGAGCGGCTCGATATGGTGCAGTGGTTGTGCGATGCCGCGCTGCTGCGCGAGGATTTGCGCAAGGTCCTGCGCGCGCTGCCTGATCTGGGCCGGGCGCTGGGTCGCATCGTCGCCGGGCGCGGGAGCCCGCGCGATCTCGGGCAATTGCGCGACGAGCTGAACGAAGCCCGGAACCTGCATGATTTCTTCGGTCAGCGCCGCGAAGACCTGCCCTCACTGCTGGCCAAAATGCTCCCCTCGCTCGCCGGGCACGGCGCGCTGGTTGACCTCTACACCCGCGCGCTGGTGCCAAGTCCGCCCACCGAGCGCTCGTCCGGCGGTTACATTGCCGAAGGCTATGACTACGCGCTCGATGCCTTGCGCCAGACCTCCGGCAATGCCCGCCGCGCGATTGCCGCGCTTGAGGCGAAGTATCGCGACGAGACCGGCGTTGCCGCGCTGAAAATCCGCCACAACGGCGTGCTCGGCTATTTCATCGAGGTTCCCGCCAAACATGCCGACCGGCTGATCGACGCGGACAGCGGCTTTGTTCACCGCCAGACAATGGCCGGCGCGGTGCGCTTCAATGCCATCGCCTTGCACGAGGAAGCCAGCCGCATCGCCGAGGCGGGCGGGCACGCCCTTGCCGCCGAGGAAGCGCATTTCGAGGAACTTGTCGCCGAGGCTGTGGCCAGCCGCCAGGCCATCGCCGAGACCGCCGCCGCGCTGGCGCGGATCGATGTTGCCGCGGGCCTTGCCGAGCGCGCCGCAGAGGCCGGCTGGTGCCGGCCACGCATCGCCGCCGAACCGGTACTCAGCGTCGAGGGCGGACGGCATCCGGTGGTCGAGGCCGCGCTGGCGGCACGCGGCGAGCGCTTCGTGGCGAACGATTGCCAGCTGGCCAGCCAAGACCGGTTGTGGCTGATCGGCGGGCCGAACATG
>CAXNKI010000032.1:0-8780 GCA_964202645.1 Alphaproteobacteria bacterium
GGCGAAGGCGGCCTCAAAGAAACCTCTTCGAGCGAGACGTAAGCCATGAACGCACCCTGGAAATCCGGTTCGCAAGGCAATCGCGACGCTTTCGCGTCGTTCATTTGCGACGAAAACTCGCTCGACGTGCTGCGGCCCGTCATCATCGAAATGGGCTGGCAGCCTGAAAAGTGCAACAAGGGCGGCCTGCGTAACGCAGTCCAGTCGCTCTCGATCACTGCGAGCCCGAACATCCTGATGGTCGACCTGTCGGAGAGCGGCGATCCGCTCAACGACATCAACGCGCTGGCCGAAGTCTGCGAGCCGGGCACGGTGGTGATCGCCGTCGGCCAGGTCAACGACGTGCGGCTTTACCGCGATCTGCTGTCGAGCGGCATCCACGATTATCTGCTGAAGCCGCTTTCGCCCGGACAGATCCGCGATGCGCTGGTCAATGCCCAGGCGATTTTCGCCTCACCCAAGCAGGGCGACAGCAAGGTCGGCAAGACCCACATCTCGACCGCGGTGATCGGCACGCGCGGCGGGGTCGGCGCATCGACACTTGCGACCTCGCTGGCCTGGCTGTTCAGCGCTGAACACAAGCTGCCGACCGCACTGCTTGATCTCGACATCCATTTCGGCACTGGCGCGCTCAGCCTCGATCTCGAGCCGGGCCGCGGCCTGACCGACGCGATCGAGAACCCCAGCCGCATCGACGGACTGTTCATTGAACGCGCCATGATTCGCGCCAACGACCACCTTGCCATTCTCTCCGCCGAAGCGCCGATCAATGCGCCGCTGCTCACCGATGGCTCGGCCTTCGTGCAACTGGAGGAAGAATTCCGTCAGGCATTCGAAATGACGGTGATCGACCTGCCGCGCAACATGCTGATCAATTTCCCGCACTTGCTCACCGAAGTGAACGTGGTGGTGCTGGCAACGGAAATGACGCTGGCTTCCGCGCGCGACGCGATCCGGCTGCTTTCCTGGCTCAAGACCAACGCCGGCCACGTCAAGGTGCTGGTCGTGGCCAACAAGGTCCAGCAAGGCGTCGGCGAGATCAGCAAGGCCGATTTCGAGGCCTCGATCGAGCGCAAGATCAATTTCAGCGTGCCGTATGACATCAAGGCCGGGATCAATGCGGCCAAGCTGGGCCAGACCTTTGCCGAAGCCAACCGCATGAGCAAGGCGGGCGGATCGATGCGCGAGATCGCCAATGCAGTGATCGGCGCGACGGACAGCGATGACGATAACGGCCTCAAGCCGGCCAAGAAATCGCTGCTGGGCAAGCTCGACCTCAAGGCGATGCTGTCCAACAAGAAATCCAAGCCCGCGATGGCTGGCGCACCGGCGGCTTAAGGTGAAGCAGCGCCGGGCGGAAGTCTCCGTCCTGCGCGAAGAGGTCGAATTGGAAGGCATGCAACGGCAATGAGCATTATCCAACTGCTGCTGTTCTCGGCCGGACTGATGGCGGTCCTGGTTCTCGGCTGGATTGCCTTTTCGGGGCCGTCGCCGGAGAAAGAGGGCGCACGCCGATTGCAGGCACTGCGCTATCGCCATTCTGATAGCGCAATTGACAAGGTCGAGGCGCAGTTGCGCAAGGCAGTCGATGCGCGCAAGCCGAAGATGCACCAACTGGCCGGGTCCAATTCGCGAGTCGAGGCCCTGCTGCTGCGACTGCATCGCACCGGCAAGAGCTGGACGATTTCGCAGTATCTCTACACCACGCTGGGCATTGTGCTGACGATAACGGTGCTGATCTATCTCAAGACCGGGGCGGCGCTTATGTCGCTGGCTGTCGGCCTGTTCATCGGCGCCGGGCTGCCGCACATGGCGGTGACTCATTTCATCAACCGGCGCCTGGGCAAATTCACAGCCAAGTTTCCCGATGCGATCGAATTGCTGGTGCGCGGTCTAAGGTCGGGCCTGCCGGTTTCCGAAACCATGGGCGTCGTTGCCTCGGAAGTTCCCGGGCCAGTTGGCGAAGAGTTCAAGATGGTGAACGAGCGGATGAAGATCGGCCGCACCATGGAGGACGCGCTTCAGGAAACCGCCGACCGGCTGCAGACCCCCGAATTCAACTTCTTCTGCATCACCCTGGCGATCCAGCGCGAAACCGGTGGCAACCTTGCCGAGACGCTGTCCAACCTGGCCGATGTGCTGCGCAAGCGCGCGCAGATGAAGCTCAAGGTCAAGGCGATGAGCTCTGAATCGAAGGCTTCGGCCTACATCATCGGTGCTCTGCCATTCGCGGTCTTCATCATGATCTACTGGATCAACCCCGATTACATGGCGAACTTCTTCGTCGACCAGCGCCTGATCGTGGCTGGCGGCGGTGGCCTGATCTGGATGTCCATCGGCGCCTTCATCATGGCCCAGATGATCAACTTCGAAATTTGAGCAAGGGAACGCGGCTATCATGTTGACCAACCCCGCCGGACCTACGCTCCTCGGCTTCGACGTTATCTGGGTCGGAACCGGACTTGCGTTTATCGCCGCTGCGGCAGTGATGCTGGCAATCTATGCCGCGATCACCGTCCGCGATCCCATGGCCAAGCGCGTCAAGTCGCTGAACGCCAGGCGCGAACAGCTCAAGGCCGGCATCGTCAGCAGCGCCACCAAGAAGCGGGCCAGCCTGGTCCGCAAGAGCGACAGCACCGAGCGGATGCGCGAGACACTGTCTTCACTCAAGGTGTTGCAGGACAGCCAGCTCAAGCTGATCCAGCAGAAGCTGGCGCAAGCCGGCATCCGCAAGAAGGAGCTGGCGTTTCTCGTGCTGTTCGTCCGCATGGTCTTGCCGATTGTGCTTGGCCTGATCGTCGCGCTGATGATGTTCGTGTTCAATGTCTTTCCCGATTGGAGCGCCTTCAAGAAAGTGATGGCTTTCGCTGCGGCGATCGGCCTGGGCTACAAAGGCCCGGAACTCTATCTGGGCAATATCATCGGCAAGCGCACCAAGGCGATCCGCAAGGGCCTGCCCGATGCGCTCGACCTGCTGGTGATCTGCGCCGAAGCTGGTCTCACCGTCGATGCCGCGTTCAACCGCGTGGCGCGCGAGCTTGGCCGGGCCTATCCTGAACTCGGCGACGAATTCGCCCTGACCTCGATCGAACTCTCGTTCCTCCACGAGCGCCGCCATGCCTTTGAAAACCTCGCATTCCGGGTAGATCTTGACTCAGTGAAGGGCGTGGTCACCACCATGATCCAGACCGAACGCTACGGCACGCCGCTGGCTTCGGCGCTGCGCGTGCTGTCTGCCGAATTCCGCAACGAGCGCATGATGCGCGCGGAAGAAAAGGCAGCGCGCCTGCCGGCGATCATGACCGTGCCGCTGATCCTGTTCATTCTGCCGGTGCTGTTCGTGGTCATTCTCGGCCCTGCCGCCTGCCAGATCAGCGACTCGTTCATCAACGTGAAGCCGGGCGCTTAAAGCCTCAATACACGAAGCCTCAATACAGCAGCAGAGGTCGGATGTCCCCACGCCATCCGGCCTCGTCGCGCCCGGCCAACGCGTCGAGATCAGCCGGCGCGGCGGCGGCGGCGTCAACCCAATCACGCAAGCCCGGGCCGCCGTTGATCACATCGATGGCAAGCCGCTCGAATTCATACTCGTAAGGAAAATCACGCCACAGGGCGTAGTCCGGATAGAGCCGCCGGATCGCCTTGAATGCAAGCGCCTGGAGCCGCCAGGGGCGGAAGGCGTGATGATCGTAAAATGTGCCTTCGGCGTGGATCATCAGGCCGTTGTTCAGCACACCCGCGTGTTTGTGAAAGGTCGGCTCGAACCAGCATTCGCGGATCGCACAGCCCGCCAGCCAGTCGGGGGCAAAGCGGCGCATTTCGGCCAGCACCGCCCTGGCATCGATATCCGGCGCGCCGAACAGCACTTCGAGCGGCCTAGTCGTCCCGCGCCCCTCGCTCAGCGTGGTGCCTTCGAGCATCACTGTGCCGGCATAGCTGCGCGCCATGTTGAGATTGGCAGCGTTCGGGCTGGGGTTGATCCAAATGCGGTTTGCAGGCCAGCCTTGCCCTGCCCCTTCCGGCTGCCAGCCGTCCATCGCGATCACCCGGTAATCGATATCGAACTTGAAGTGATCGACAAACCAGCGCCCCATCTCGCCCATGGTCAGCCCGTGGCGCATCGGCATTGGCCCGGCGCCCACGAAACTCTCCTGGCCCTCAAGCAGAAGCGTGCCTTCCACCGGCCGTCCGGCGGGATTTGGCCGGTCGAGCACCCAGACCGCTTTTCCGGTGCCCGAGGCCGCCTCAAGCAGATAGAGCAACGTGGTGACGAAAGTGTAGATCCGGCAGCCCAGATCCTGCAGATCAAACAGGAAGACATCGGCCGTCGACATCATCTGCCCCGAGGGACGGCGCACCTCGCCATAGAGGCTGAACACCGGGATGCCATATTGCGGATCGAGCTCGTCGGCAGTCTCGACCATATTGTCCTGCTTGTCGCCTTTCAGCCCATGCTGCGGGCCGAACGCCGAAGTAACGTTAACCCCCGCGGCGATCAGTGCGTCGAGTGAATGGACGAGGCCATCAGTTACAGATGCAGGGTGCGCGATCAGCGCGACGCGCTTGCCGTCAAGCGGCTTGCGCAGGGCGGGGTCTGCCAGCAGGCGGTCAATACCAAATTTCATAGTGGCGCCGCTGCGCCAAAGCGGATGCGGAAGCAAGCCGGATCATGGAAATCGGGCTGCAATTTGCTGTGCGAAAGTGCCCAGTAGCTTGGCCGCCTGTCGGCCTCGAGCAAGACCGCGCTGAGCGCCGCAGCTTGTGCCCCGCGCAGTTCGGAGCCGGCGAGAAACACCGTCAGCATGAACAGGTTGTTGCCGGTCTCGGCAAGGATTTCTGGCGTGAACACCGGATCAATATCTTCGCGGCCGTTGCGGTAGCCAGTAAAGCGCCACGCTGCCCATTCGCCCGAGGGGGAGAAATTGTATTCGCGATAGGTGCCCTCGCCGTCATAGAGAAACAGCTCGAAGCACGTCGCTTTCCACAGTTCGTCCGCCCGGTCCGCCTCGCGTTTTTCTGGCACCACCAGCGTGGTGCAGCCTTCTACTCGGTAACGGAGCATCAGCCTCCCGTCACGCAGCTTTTCCCAGCGCACGGAGACCCCGCTGACATGTTTTGTGGCGAAACTGGCATGCCCCACCAGCCGATACGTTTCCAAGCCCCACCTCACGTGCTAGGCGCTCAGCCCCGTAACACGGCTGGCACCATGACCCAATACGCATCTTCCCTGCTCCGCCTGCTCGACGAGCGCGGCTACATTCACCAGATGACCGACGCGTCAGGGCTCGATGCCCTGGCGAGCAAGCAGGTCGTGCCAGGCTATATAGGCTTCGATGCGACTGCGCCATCGCTGCATGTCGGATCGCTTGTGCAAATCATGCTGCTGCGCCGCCTGCAACAGGCTGGGCACAAACCTATCGTCGTAATGGGCGGCGGCACGACCAAAGTGGGCGATCCTTCGGGCAAGGACGAATCGCGCAAGCTGCTTTCGGGCGCGGATATCCAGGCCAATATCGCCTCGATCCGCACGGTGTTCGAAAAGCTGCTGACTTTCGGAGACAGCCCGAGCGACGCGATTATGGTCGATAACGATGTCTGGCTGTCGCAGCTTTCCTATGTTGATCTGCTGCGCGATGTCGGACCGCACTTCACTATCAACCGCATGCTGACTTTCGATTCGGTCAAACTCCGGCTGGAGCGCGAACAGCCGCTGACTTTCCTCGAATTCAACTACATGATCCTCCAGGCCTACGATTTCCGCGAGCTCGCGCTGCGCCACGATTGCCGACTGCAGATGGGCGGATCGGACCAGTGGGGCAACATCATCAACGGCATAGAGCTGACCCGGCGGATGGAAGGGCGCGAGCTGTTCGGCGTCACCACGCCACTGCTGACCACGGCGGACGGCGCGAAGATGGGCAAGACGGCGGCGGGCGCGGTATGGCTCAATGAGGATGCGCTGCCGGCCTATGATTTCTGGCAATACTGGCGCAACAGCGACGACCGCGATGTGGGCAAGTTCCTGCGGCTGTTTACTGACTTGCCGCTCGATGAAGTGGCCCGGCTGGAATCGCTCGGTGGTGCCGAGATCAACGCCGCCAAAGTGGTGCTGGCGAACGAAGTGACCCGACTGGTGCGCGGCGAAGAAGCCGCCCGCGCCGCCGAAGCCACCGCATCAGCGACGTTCACCGGCGGCGGCCTGGGCGAAGACCTGCCGGTCTGCGCCATTCCGGCAGAGGGCTTTACGATTGTCGATGCGCTGGTCGGCATCGGCTTTGCTGCCAGCCGGGGCGAAGCCAAACGGCTGGTCGCAGGTGGCGGCGCTCGAGTCGATGGTGAGGCGATTGCTGACGAGGCTTTCCGAATCGAGCCAGCCAGCGGCGATGTGCGGATTTCCTCAGGCAAGAAAAAGCACGGCGTGCTGCGCCCTGCCTGAGCGCCGAAGCGTGCGATAAGCGGGCGCAGCGGCAGGAATTTGCCGCATCATCTTTGCCGGTTTACCCAATTTTTGCCTTTTGGGTTCATCTAGATCGGATTGTATCCGCATTTAGAGGTGATCTATGGCTATGGGAGCAGGTGCGCAGCTGTCTGTTACCGACTTGCGCCGGGCAACGCGCCATCCGATCGATCACCGTGTGATCGCCGAACATCGCCGGCTTGGCGATGTTCACTTGCACGTTATCAATATTTCGGCGCATGGCTTCATGGCCGACAGCGCACCCGGGCTGGACCGGGGCGAGCGTGTGATCGTCCGGCTCCCCGTCATCGGCCGCATTGAGGCACACCTGATCTGGGCGACCGACGGCAAGGCCGGATTCCAGTTCGAGCGGATCATCCGGCTCGACGACTTCATCAAGATCATCGAAGTCCTCCAGGAAAATCCGCGCCTGCGGCGCAGCCGCTAAACCGACCTCAAGATAACGGGATTTTCTGCCGGTTCGTCGCTTGGGCTCTATTGATATAATATATCATCACCTGTATAAGCGCGTGATGACCAAACGCCTTGCCCCATCCCCGCTGCTTGCCGCCATCGCCTGCGCCAGCCTGTTTCCGTTTTCCGCCGCCTCTGCACAGGATGCCGCACATGGCGAAGCGCATGGCCAGGAAAACGCGGAGCTGCTTGTCGTCGGACATCCGCCCACCGACTTCGGCCTGTTGGCCAGCAGCGCGACGATTCAAGGCGACGCGCTGACCGCGCAGCTGCGCGGCCAGATCGGCGAGACATTGGCCCGGCTGCCCGGCGTTTCGGCCAGCGGCTTTTCCCCCGGCGCCTCGCGCCCGGTGCTGCGCGGCTTCGATGGCGATCGCATCCGGGTGCTGACCGATGGCATTGGCACAATCGATGCTTCTTCGGTTTCGGCCGACCACGCAGTGGTGTTCGACGCGCTGACCGTCGATCACATCGATGTGGTTCATGGTCCCGCCGTGTTGCTGTTCGGCGGCCAGGCGATCGGCGGCGCGGTCAACGCGCTCGACAAACGCATCCCGCGCCGCATTCCGGAATCGATTTCGCTAGACGCCATTGGTTCCTATGGCTCCGCCGCAGACGAGCGCGCAATCGCCGCAGCCATAAATGCGCCGCTGGGAACCCATCTGGCCATCCAGCTCGACGCCCAATATCGTAAGAGCGACGACCTGCGGGTCGGCGGTTTCGTCAATTCCGCCTCCTTGCGCGAACACCTGCTGGACGAAGCGGCCGAATACCGAGCGGCGGGTGAACCCGATGAAGCCGCCGAGTTCGAGGAACTTGCCGGCCAGCGCGGCCGCGTGTCGGGCACCGCCGCGCGCAGCTATACATTGGGCGCGGGCCTTGCCTGGATTGGCTCGGGCGGCAGCCTTGGGCTCTCGGTGCAGCATTACGACACGCTCTATGGCATCCCGCTGCGCCCCGGCGCGGGCCATGCTCACGGCGCGGCTCCGGGCGAGGAGCATGGCGAAGAATCGGTATCCATCGATCTCAGACAGACCCGCATCGATCTGCGCGGCGAGATCAAGCTTTCGGGCATGTTCGAAGCGCTCCAGCTGCGCGGCGCCTGGGGCGACTACCGACATGTCGAGCTCGAAGGCGAAGAAGTAGGCACTACCTTTTCCGGCGACGGCATCGATGCCCGGCTCGATCTGGTGCAGTCCGATGCAGGCGGCTGGCGCGGGCGCAGCGGGGTGCAGTATTTCACCCGTGATCTCTCATTGGTCGGCGCGGAAGCTTTCGTTCCTGACAACACCATCGAACGCTTCGGGATATTCACCCTCCAGTCGTTCAAGGCCGGCAAGTTCGAAATCGAGGCCGCCGGGCGCTACGAGAACGTCCGCGTGAAATCCGCCCCGGCCGCGTTCAAGCGCAGCTTCGATCTGTGGTCGGGCGCACTGGGCCTGTCTTATGCGCCAAGCGAAGATCTCAAGATCGGCGTAAACTACATTCGCGGCGCCCGCGCGCCCGCGGCTGAAGAACTCCTGTCCGACGGCCTGCACGTCGCCACACAGGCTTATGAACTTGGCGATTCCAGTTTCCGCAGCGAGACCAGCGACGGGCTGGAGGCATACCTGCGCTACAAGGGGGAACGCGCCTCGTTCTCGCTCACCGGCTATATGACCCGCTTCGGCAATTTCATCGCCGCGTCGCCGACCGGCGAAGCGCGCGAGGACTTTCCGGTGTTTCTCTACAGCCAGGTGCCTGCGCGGTTCCATGGGGTGGAAGCAAGCGGCACTGTGGAGGCGATGCGCTGGGGCGATGGCGGCCTGACACTTGATGCTGCGCTCGATTACACCAACGCCCGCCTGAC
>CAXNKI010000033.1:0-8616 GCA_964202645.1 Alphaproteobacteria bacterium
CGCAGTTGTCATGCCGCCACTGCCTCGTAGCCTTCTTCCTCAAGCTGCAAGGCCAGTTCCGCGCCGCCGCTCTTCACGATCCGGCCGCCAGCCAGCACATGCACAAAGTCGGGCTTCACATAGTCGAGCAGCCGCTGGTAGTGCGTGATCAGCAGCACGGCTTTGTCAGGCTTGCGCATGATCGCGTTGATCCCCTCGCCGACAATCCGCAGCGCATCGATGTCTAGGCCGGAGTCTGTCTCGTCAAGCACGGCAAACGAGGGGTCCAGAATACCCATCTGCACCATCTCGGCGCGCTTCTTCTCGCCGCCGGAAAAGCCGACGTTCACCGGGCGCTTGAGCATCTCCATGTCCATCCGCAGCAGCCCCGCCTTCTCGCGCGCCAGCTTAAGGAATTCAGCGCCGGACAGCGGCTCCTGCCCGCGCACCTTGCGCTGGGCATTGGCCGCCTCGCGCAGGAACTGGACAAAGGAAACGCCTGGAATTTCGACCGGATACTGGAAGCCGAGGAACAGGCCAGCCGCCGCGCGCTCATGCGGCGCGAGGGCGAGGAGGTCCTGCCCGGCAAGCGTGGCGCTGCCCCCCGTCACTTCATACCCGGGCCGCCCGCCAAGCGTATAGGCCAGCGTCGACTTGCCCGCGCCATTGGGCCCCATGATCGCGTGGATTTCGCCCGCATTGATGCTGAGCGAGAGGCCCTTGAGGATCGGCTTGTCGGCGACCGTGGCGTGGAGGTTATTGATTTGGAGCATTCAATTCAGTCCTGATTTCAATTCTGGTCTACCGCCCATGATAAGGCTCCTCCGGATGCCATTCGGCCCAGATTCCAGCGGTCTGTTCGAGGATGACGATATCCAGCAAAGCCTGCGCCGCCGATTCCGGATCGTCGCCGCCTTTGGTCATGGTCCGGGTGGTCGTGCGGCGCAGAATGTCGACTGCTGCCGGGCGCAGGTTGCCGCATTGCGCTTTGGCGAGGTCTTGAGCCTCTTCGAAAGTGGACCCCTTCTCCGCGCCGGGCGTGCGGAAGTTCTCCAGCACGCAGCCGGTATACACCCGCACCGCGCGCGGCGGCTGCTTGGCCAGTGTCGGGCTGGCCAGCATCAGGGGCATTGCGGCCATGGCAAGCGCGGTGAGGCTAGGGCTTTGGCGCATCTTGCGCTTTCAGTCTGTCCAGAATTTGCCGCTCGCCCGCAGCGACAAAGGCCGTAGCGGCTTTTTCCAGCGTCTCGCGGCTGGCAAAGGGGACCTGTTCGGCGAGCCCATCGGCAACAAGGTTGACAGCTGTTTCACGCACGGCCGCTGTCTCTGGAATCTCGGTGAGGCTCTGCGGCAGGTGGCCATATTGCGCCTTATAGGCAGCAATGCCGCCGCTTACGTCATTCTCGTAAGACTCGACCGCCGCCTTGGCTTCGGGGGACAGCAGCGAAGCAATGCGGCCCGGATCGAGCAACTGCGCCGCTGCGCCACCCTCACCCTCGCCAGCCGAGCCGCAACCGGCAAGCAGAGCAGCCGCAACGGCCGCGAACAGAAAGTTCGTGCTGCGCATCAACCGACACTCCCTTCAAGCGAAATCCCCAGAAGCTTCTGCGCTTCCACCGCAAACTCCATCGGCAACTGCTGCAGCACCTCCTTGGCAAAGCCGTTGACGATCAGCGCCACCGCCTCTTCCTGCGCGAGGCCCCGCTGCATGGCGTAGAACAGCTGGTCATCGCTGATCTTGCTGGTGGTCGCCTCGTGCTCGATCTGCGCGCTGGGATTGCGCACCTCGATATAGGGCACGGTATGCGCGCCGCAGTCGCTGCCCAGCAGCAGCGAATCGCACTGGGTAAAATTGCGCACGCCTTCCGCATTCGCGGCAACGCGGACCAGCCCGCGATAGGTGTTGTTGCTCTTGCCCGCGCTGATGCCCTTGGAGACGATCGTGCTGCGACTGCCCTTGCCGTTGTGGATCATCTTGGTGCCGGTATCGGCCTGCTGGTAATTGTTGGTGACGGCGACTGAATAGAACTCGCCGACTGAGTCCTCACCATTCAGCACGCAGCTCGGATACTTCCACGTAACCGCAGAGCCGGTCTCGACCTGGGTCCAGCTGACTTTGCTGCGCTTGCCCTGGCACAGCGCGCGCTTGGTGACGAAATTGTAGATCCCGCCCAGCCCTTCGGCATTGCCGGGATACCAGTTCTGCACGGTCGAATATTTGATCTCGGCATCGTCCAATGCCACCAGTTCAACCACGGCGGCGTGGAGCTGGTTCTCGTCACGCATCGGCGCGGTGCAGCCTTCGAGGTAGCTGACATAGCTGCCCTTGTCGGCGACGATCAGCGTACGTTCGAACTGGCCGGTGTTCTCGGCATTGATGCGGAAATAGGTGCTGAGCTCCATCGGGCAGCGCACGCCCTCTGGGATGTAGACGAAAGTGCCGTCGGAAAAGACCGCGCAGTTGAGCGCGCTGAAATAGTTGTCATGCATCGGCACGACCTTGCCGAGCCACTTCTTCACCTGATCGGGATATTCGCGGATCGCCTCGCTGATCGAGCGGAAGATGACGCCAGCCGATTCCAGCTCGGCGCGGAAAGTCGTGGCGACCGAAACCGAGTCGAACACCGCATCGACCGCAACCTTGCGTGCGCCTTCCACCCCCGCGAGCACTTTCTGCTCCTCGATGGGAATGCCGAGCTTCTCGTAAACCCGCAGGATTTCCGGATCGACCTCGTCAAGGCTGCCCAGCTTTGGCTTTGCCTTGGGCGCGGCGTAATAATAGGCGTCCTGATAGTCGATCGGCGGCAGGTTAAGCTTGGCCCAGTCGGGCGGTGTCATCGTCAGCCAGTGGCGATAAGCCTTGAGCCGCCAATCGAGCATCCATTCTGGCTCGTTCTTCTTGGCGCTGATGAAGCGGACAGTGTCCTCGCTAAGCCCCTTGGGGGCGAAATCGGTCTCGATGTCCGACGACCAGCCGTGCTCATAGTCGGCGACGCTTGCGGCGGCATCGCGTGCAGCCTGGTCCTTCAGGGTGGTTTCCGTCATCGTCAGGCCAGTTGCATTGCGGCTGGCGCCGACAACTGCGTCAGCGGAATCCCCGCCAGCGCGCCACGCAGCGCCCGATTAACCACAGGCCAGTGCGCCTGGACGCGGCAATTGCCTTCCATTGCACAGTCATGCCGCCCGTCTTCGACACAGGCGGTGAGTGCGATCGGGCCCTCGACCGCTTCGACAATATCCGCCAGTGTGATCGCTGCCGCCGGGCGCGCGAGCTTAAGCCCGCCCCCGACCCCGCGCGAGCTGCGCAGCAGCCCGGCAGCCGTAAGTCGGCTGACCAGCTTCTGCACCGTCGGCGCCGGCAGACCGGTTTCCACTGCAAGTTGGCCCGCATTTACTTGCGTATGCCCGCAATGGCGCGCCGCAGCGGCCATGGTGACAACGGCATAATCGGCCATGCTGGATAGGCGCATCGGCAAGTTCCCGGATAAATCGGAGTGATTCGTTCCGGTTTGATCTAGGCCGCTGCAGCGCACAATTCAAGCCGCATGCTGGATCGGGGGTCTGGTGCTCGCCGGATATACCAAAAAAGGGCAGCCCCCCAGGAATCCGGAGGACCGCCTCAAAGTCGAGAACTCGCTGCAAAATGCTACGAGCCCTTCGGGTCGCATGGCCGGGTTAGTCCGGTGCCAGGCCCCTGAATTGTATGAATTCGCCATTTCTGCGGATGCGGCGGATGGTGGGCCAAGTAATCTTTCTGTGTGGCTATTTGGCAACAACCGCGAAGCCGCGTCGACAGGCGCTGGCGGCTTTGCCATAGCGGCGGGCGCAATGCTCTATTCACTGATCCGCCCTGTCCTGTTCGCACTTGACGCAGAACGCGCGCATGGACTCGCGCTGACGGCGCTGAAGCTGCTGCCCGCGGGCTCGCCGCCGCGCGTCGGCGGACCGCTGGAGACGCACCTCGCCGGAATGACTTTCCCCAATCCGCTAGGCATGGCCGCAGGCTTCGACAAGGACGGCGAAGTAGCAGACGGCCTGCTGGGGCTCGGCTTCGGCTTCGCCGAGGTCGGCTCGATCACGCCGCTGCCCCAAGCCGGCAATCCCCGGCCCCGCCTGTTCCGGCTGACCGAGGACCGCGCGGTGATCAACCGCATGGGGTTCAACAACGGCGGCGGTGAAGCGGCGGTTGTCCGATTGGGGGCTCGGCTTTCGGGCCGCAACGGACGCCGGATCGTCGGCATAAACATCGGCGCGAACAAGGATTCGCCGGATCGCATTGCCGATTATGCGCTGATGGCCCGCCTGATGGGGCCCGTAGCGAGCTACCTTGCGGTCAACGTGTCGAGCCCCAACACCCCGGGCCTGCGCGCGCTGCAGGACGAAGGCGCGCTCAAGGCGCTGCTCGAAGCCGTGCTCGCAGCAAAGGGCGAAGCTGGCCCGCCGGTGTTCCTCAAGGTCGCGCCCGATCTTGAGCCAGCGGACATCGATGCCATCGCGCGGACCGCCGTGGACATGCAGCTTGGCGCGTTGATCGTCGCCAACACCAGCATTTCGCGCCCGCCGCTGCAATCGCGCCATGCCCAAGAGGCAGGCGGGCTCTCGGGTGCGCCGCTGCGCGAACTCGCCCAGCAGCGCCTGCGCGACTTCCGCAAGGCGACTGGCGGCGCGGTCCCGCTGATCGGCGTCGGCGGCATTGCCTCTGCCGAAGACGCCTGGGCGCGGATCCGCGCTGGCGCCAGCCTGGTCCAGCTTTACAGCGCGATGGTATATGAGGGGCCGGGCATCGCGCAGCGCATCGTGAGCGGGCTGGAACAGTTGATGCAGCGCGATGGTTTCAGCTCGATTGCTGAAGCGGTCGGAAGCGAATAGGCTCTCAGATCATGCAACGCACCCTCATTGACCGCTTCGCCTTGCTTCTGCTGCTCGCGGCATTTGCCGAGGCGCCGCTGGCCGCGCGCACGGCGCAGTTCGAGAAAGGCATGGTCAGCGCCCCTGATCCGCGCGCGGCTGAAGCTGGGGCCGAAATGCTGCGAGCCGGGGGCAGCGCTGCCGATGCAGCCATGGCGGTGCTCGTCACGCTGACCATTGTCGAACCGCAAAGTTCGGGCATTGGTGGCGGCAGCTTTCTGGTTATGGATGACGGCAAAGGCCGCGTCGAAACGCTCGACGGGCGCGAGACTGCGCCTGCTGCCGCAACCCCGCGCTGGTTCGAGATGAATGGCCAGTTCCTCTCGGTCCCGCAGGCGATTCCCGGCGGGCGCAGTGTTGGCGTCCCGGGCAACGTCGCGCTGATGGCAGAGGCGCACCGCCGCCACGGAAGGCTCGCCTGGCGGCGGCTGTTTGTCCCGGCGATCCGGCTGGCGCGCGATGGCTTCGCCATTACCCCGCGACTGCACCAATTCCTCCAGCGTTATCGCCCAGCCGGCAATGTCCTGCCCGAATTGCGCTCGCTGATGGCCGGCGGCAGCGCCGGGGCAAGCTTTTCGCCCGAAGGGCGCGCGCTGTTCTATGGCGCAGACGGCGCGCCGCTGCCGGTCGGCACGGTAGTGCGCAATCCGGCGCTTGCCGCCTTCCTTGGCCGATTGGCCAAGCAAGGTCCGCGCGCCTTCTATCGCGGGGCAAATGCTGCCGCGATTGCCCGGGCAGTCAGCGAGGCACCCCGCAATCCTGCGCCGATGACGGTGGCCGACATCGCCGGCTACAAAGTGCGCGCACGCGAGCCGGTCTGTTCCAGCTATCGCGGCTGGCGGCTGTGCGGCATGGGCCCGCCTTCGTCGGGAGCGACGACCGTACTGGGCGTAATGGGCATGCTCGAGCGCTTCGACCTAGCTGCGTTGGGCAAGGATTCGCCCACCGCATGGCACCTCATCGCCGAGGCACAGCGGCTCGCCTATGCCGACCGCGAGCGCTATCTTTCCGATCCCGATTTCGTCTCGGTGCCCACTGCCGGGCTGATCGCGCCAAGCTATCTTGCGGACCGTTCGCAGCTGATCGCGGCCGACCGTACCATGGCCAGCGCACCCGCCGGCACGCCGCCCGGCGCCGCCAGAATCATGGCCGACACGCTGACACCGGACATTCCCTCAACCTCGCATTTCGCCGTGATCGACCGCAAGGGACAGGCGGTTACGGTCACCTCGACTGTCGAGAGCGGGTTCGGCTCAGGCCTGATGGTCAATGGCTATTTCCTCAATAACGAGCTGACCGACTTCAGCCTGGTGCCCGAGCGCGATGGCAAGCCGGTTGCCAACCGCGTCGAGGCCGGTAAGCGGCCGCGCAGTTCGATGGCGCCAACGCTGGTCTATGCGCCCGATGGCAAGCTGCGGATGGCAATCGGTGCCGCCGGGGGCGCGACCATTCCGGCGCAAGTGGCGCGGATCATCATTGGCGTGATCGACTGGAAACTGAGCGCGCAGGAAGCCATTGCGCTGCCGGTGATCTTTGCGCCGGGCGGCGCAACTGTCTCGGTCGAACAGGGCAGCGCGCTCGAGGGGATGATCCCGGCGCTCAGGGCACTGGGCCATGCTGAGGTGACCGCGCGTAACCTTCCGCTCAAGGCCAATGCGGTCGAGGTGGTGGATGGCCGGCTGCAAGGCGGCGCTGATCCGCGCAGCGAAGGGCGCGCAGTGAGCGAATAGAGTGTCGCGCGGCAAAGCGGATGCAGGTTTTGCGCATTTGACGATGCTGCAGCAAACCGCCTTCGCACCCGGCTTGCCGGAAGGGCTGCACGGCATTAGACCATTGCTCAGGATGCATGGCGAAGGGTAGAGGGTGGAACTTTCCGATTTCGATGCCGCTGGCAATCTGGTTTCGCTGTTTCTTGCCCGCGCGGACGAACGCGGCGAACGGCCGTTCCTGTGGGCCAAGCGAGATGGCAAATGGCAAAGCCTGAGCTGGAACGAGGCGGCCCGGCAGGTGTGCCTTGCCGCAGAAGGGTTTCGTGCCCTTGGTCTGGGCGATGGCGAGCGGATCATGCTGGTTTCGGAAAACCGGCCGGAATGGTGCCTTGCCGATCTGGCGATCATGGCGGCAGGCTGCATTACCGTGCCTGCCTACACCACCAACACCGAGCGCGACCATCTGCATATTCTGGAGAATTCCGGCGCAGGCGCGGTGATCGTCTCGGACGCCAAACTTGCCAAGGCATTGCTGCCGGCGATTATCCGCTCGAACCCGACCGAACATGTCATTTCCTTTGAACCGCTGCGCCAGATGCAGTCGGGCACTTCGACCATTCATGATTGGGCCGACCTGCTGAAGGGCGATGCAACAATCGCACGCGAAGCAGTCGAGGCGCGCATGGCCAAAGTCGGGCGCGGCGACATGGCCTGCATCATATACACCAGCGGCACCGGCGGCGCCCCGCGCGGCGTGATGCAGCACCACGGAATGATCTTGCGCAATGTTGATGGCGCTGCGCGCGTGCTGGCAGAGGATTTCGGCTGGGGCGACGAAGTGTTTCTCTCGTTCCTGCCGCTGAGTCACGCCTATGAGCACACCGGCGGGCAGTATCTTCCCATCGGCATGGGCGCCGAAATCTATTACTCCGAGGGGCTGGAGAAGCTGGCCAGCAATATCGAGGAAGTCCGCCCGACGATCATGGTGGTTGTGCCACGCCTGTTCGAAGTGCTGCGCACGCGAATTATCAAGCAGATCGAAAAACAGGGCCGGGTGGCCAATTTCCTGCTCGACAAAGCGGTGGCCATCGGCGCGCGGCGGGTGCGTGGGCAACGTCGCAAGCGCGACCTGCCGATGGATTTCATCCTCGAGAAATCGCTGCGCCCCAAGATCCGCAAGCGCTTTGGCGGGCGCATCAAGGCGATGGTTTCGGGCGGCGCTCCGCTCAATCCTGATGTCGGCGCCTTTTTCGATGCGTTGGGGCTTACCATGCTGCAAGGCTATGGCCAGACCGAGGCCGGCCCGGTGATAAGTTGCAATCGGCCAAGCGTTGGCCTGAAAATGGACACTGTAGGTCCGCCGCTACCCGGGGTCGATGTGCGCATCGCTGATGATGGCGAGATTTGCGTGCGCGGCGAGCTGGTGATGCATGGCTACTGGCGCGCCAAGGCAGAAACCAAACGCGCGCTGATCGCCGATCCGATCGAAGCCGACAAAGGCCCCTGGCTGCTGACCGGTGATATCGGTCATCTCGATGAGAAAGGCCGCATCGTTATCACTGACCGCAAGCGTGACATGATCGTCAACGACAAGGGTGACAACATCTCGCCGCAAAAGGTCGAAGGCATGCTCACGCTGCAGCCGGAAATCGCTCAGGCCATGGTCTCGGGCGACAAGCGGCCTTACGTGGTCGGGCTGATCGTGCCGGATGCCGAGTGGGCGCTGGCCTGGGCGCGCGCCGAGAACGAGAAGTTCGATCTTGCCCGTCTGCAGGATCTCCCCGCCTTCCGCACCGCCATACGCGCCGCGATTGACCGGGTGAACCTCGATCTGTCTGTTACCGAAAAAGTGCGGCAATTCGTTTTTGCCGACGAGGCCTTCACCATTGAGAACGAGGAAATGACACCCAGCCTCAAGATCCGCCGCCACAAGCTGAAAGAACGTTATAGCGAGCGGCTTGATGGGCTCTACAAGGGTTAGGCTGCCTCTTTCTCCACCCATTCCGGGAAGAAGCTCGGT
>CAXNKI010000034.1:0-8599 GCA_964202645.1 Alphaproteobacteria bacterium
ATGTTCATCGGCTGATAGGTCTCTGCTTCCGCATCGCCGGTGATATGCGCCAGCAGCGCGCCCAGCGCCGTGGTGGCCGGAGGCGACTGCCACGCGTGACCGCCCAGCTCGGCCGCTGCCATGAGGCCCGCCACCAAGCCAATCGCCGCGCTTTCGACATAGCCCTCGCAGCCGGTGATCTGCCCGGCAAAGCGCACATGCGGGGCAGTTTTCAGCCGCAATTGCCGGTCAAGCAGCACCGGAGAATTGAGAAAGGTGTTGCGGTGCAACCCGCCCAGCCGCGCAAATTCAGCCTTCTCCAGCCCCGGTATGGTGCGGAACAGGCGGACCTGTTCGGCGTGTTTGAGCTTGGTCTGGAAGCCGACAATGTTCCACAAAGTGCCCAGCTTGTTGTCCTGCCGCAGCTGCACCACGGCATGGGGCCAGCGCCCTTTGGGAAACTCTGGCGTCGCATCATGCGGATTGTCGAGCCCGACCGGCTTCATCGGCCCGAAACGCAAGGTATCGAACCCACGTTCGGCCATGACCTCGATCGGCATGCAGCCGTTGAAGTAGGGGGTATTCTCCTCCCATTGCTTGAACACAGTCTTTTCACCCGCGATCAGGCCGGCGTGAAACGCTGCATATTGCTCCCGGTTCATCGGGCAGTTGATGTAGTCCTTGCTCTCGCCTTTGTCCCAACGCGAGGCCATCCAGCAGACATCCATGTCGATGCTGTCGCGGTGGACGATGGGGGCAATGGCATCGAAAAAGGCTAGGCTCTCCGCCCCAGTCGCGGCGCCGATGCTGTTTGCCAATGCGGCGGCAGTAAGCGGGCCGGTTGCGACAATGGTGAGGCCCGCCTCGGGCAGATGGTCGATGCGCTCTCGCACGATTTCAAGCGTGGGCTGCGCGGCGAGGGCGCTTTCCACTTCAGCCGAAAACACATCGCGATCAACCGCCAGCGCAGATCCGGCAGGCACCTGCGCCTTTGTCGCCGCCGCCATCACCAGCGAATCCAGCTGGCGCATTTCATGATGCAGCAGGCCAACGGCATTGCTTTCGTCATCGTCGGAGCGGAAGGAGTTGGAGCAGACCAGTTCGGCCAGCGCATCGGTCTGGTGGGCTTCGGTCTTGTCGCCCCCATCTTCAGCATTGGCACCGCGCATTTCGGACAACCGCACCCGCAGCCCACGCCGCGAGAGCTGCCAAGCGGCCTCGCTTCCGGCCAACCCGCCGCCGATGATGTGAATGTCGTGGGTCATGCTATCGCAGTATAGCCGATCATCGCAGCAATGGGCAGCGGCCCGTAAACATGCGGAAAGAGCGCGCCGCCACGCGAGGTCTCCCAACGGACGGTGTCGCCCAGCAAAGCGAGGTCAATTTCGGCCACTACAAGTCCGGACCGTCCGGCAAAGTGCTTTTCCAACGTGCCGGCCAGCTGGTCGGCGGTGGACAAGTGAATATAGCCATCGGCCAGATCGACAGGCGCGCCCGTGAATTTCTCCTCGGCCTGCCAACGGGCGAATTGTGCTGCGGTCAGCACCTTGAAGGCGGTCGCTGGCTGTGTGCTCATTCAGCGCTGGCTTCGGGTTCAGCCTCCGGCACGTCAACTTCGTTGCCTTCGTCACCATCACCGCTATCATCGGCCAGCCGCACCGCGCTGACGATCTGTTCCTTGTCGGCGACATTGAACAGGCGCACGCCCGCGCTCCCGCGCCCGATCACCCTCAGGCTTTCCAGAGGCAAACGGATCAGCTTGGCCTGATCGGTGACCAGCATCAGCTGATCGGCGACCGCAGCCGGGAAGCTGGCAACCACCGGGCCATTTCTGGCGATATTGTCGATATTAGTGATGCCCTGGCCACCGCGACCAGTGCGGCGGTATTCATAGGCCGAACTGAGCTTGCCATAGCCATTGGCGCAGACCGTGAGAATGAACTGCTCTTTGACGGCAAGTTCGGCGAAGCGCTCGGCGCTCATCGTTGGCTCGCTCTCGCGCTCTGCCTTCCAGGGAGCGTGGCGAAGATAATCCTCGCGCTCTTCCTGATCCTTGACGCCGACGCGGTGAAGGATCGACAGCGAGATGACTTCATCATCCCCCTTCAAGGTCATGCCGCGAACCCCGGTCGAAGTCCGGCTGACAAATTCGCGCACGTCATCGCCGGCAAACCGGATCGCCTTGCCAGCGCGAGTAGCGAGCAACACATCGTCGCCCGCATCGAGCAGCGCAACACCGATCAGGTGGTCCGCAGAATCATCCTCGAAGCGCATGGCGAATTTGCCGTTCGAGGGGATGTTGGCGAAGGCATCCATCGAGTTGCGCCGCACATTGCCCTTGGCGGTCGCAAACACGACGTTGAGATCGCCCCAGGTGCTCTCGTCCTCAGGCAGCGGCAGCACCGCCGCGATGGTCTCGTCCTTGTCGAGCGCCGGCAGCAGATTGACGATCGGTCGTCCGCGCGTTGCCGGGCCGCCTTCGGGCAGCTTCCAGACCTTGAGCCGGTACACCTTGCCCGCAGTCGAGAAGAACAGGACTGGATTGTGGGTCGAAGTGACGAACATCGCCGAGATGACATCTTCGTCCTTGGTCGCCATCCCGGCGCGGCCCTTGCCGCCGCGCGCCTGGGCGCGGAAGGTCGAAAGTGGGGTCCGCTTGATATAGCCATCCATCGTCACGGTGACGACCATGTCGCTGCGCTCAATCAGGTCCTCGTCATCAAGACCATCCCATGCGGCCGTGATTTCGGAGACGCGCGGCGTGGCGAAAGCCTCGCGCACCGCGACCAGTTCATCGCGCATGACGCCATAGAGCTTCACCCGGTCGGCCAGGATCGAGAGATATTCGGCGATGGCGTCTGCAAGGATCTTCAACTCGCCGCCGATTTCGTCTCGGCCAAGCGCGGTTAGGCGGTGGAGGCGCAAGTCGAGGATGGCCCGAACTTGCACTTCGGAAAGCTGATAGGTTCCGCCTTCCTGTTCCGCGCTGGGCTCGATTGCCTCGACCAGCGCGATATATTGGGCAATCTCGCCAATCGGCCACTGGCGCGCCAAAAGCGCAGCCCGGGCCGCGGCCGGATTGGGCGAGCCGCGAATGATCCGCACCACCTCATCAAGGTTGGTCACCGCGATAACCAGGCCGAGCAAGAGATGCGCCCGGTCGCGCGCCTTGTTCAATTCGAACTTGGTGCGCCGGGTGATGACCTCTTCGCGGAAAGTTATGAAAGCGGCGATGATATCGCGCAGCGCCAGCGTCTCGGGCCTGCCGCCGCGAATCGCCAGCATGTTCGCCGGGAAGCTCGACTGGGCAGGCGAGTGCCGCCACAGCTGGTTGAGCACGACCTCGGGGGTGGCATCACGCTTGAGATCAATGACGACGCGCACGCCCAGCCGGCTCGATTCATCGCGGATGTCGGAGACGCCTTCGATCCGCTTGTCCTTCGCGGCCTCGGCGATCTTCTCGACCAGGCCATTCTTGCCGGTCTGATAAGGCATCGAGGTCAGTACGATCGAACGACGATCGCCGCGTCCTTCCTCGATAACATGGCGGCACCGCTGGAGGATCGAGCCGCGCCCGGTGAGGTAGGCGCTGCGTGCGCCTGCATTGCCCAGAATAATCGGTGCGGTCGGAAAGTCGGGTCCCGGAATGATTTCGAACAGCTCTTCGCTGGTAATCGCCGGATTTTCGATAAACGCGAGACAGCCGTCGATCACTTCGCCAAGATTATGCGGCGGGATATTGGTCGCCATGCCGACGGCGATGCCGCCTGCGCCATTCACCAGCAGATTGGGAAACCGCGCCGGCATGACGGTCGGCTCTCGCCGCGATCCGTCGTAGTTATCGGTAAAATCTACGGTGTCCTTGTCGAGGTCGTCGAGCAGGCTGTTGGCCACTTTTGCCAGCCGCGCCTCGGTATAGCGCATCGACGCTGGATCATCGGGATCCATCGAGCCGAAATTGCCCTGGCCATCGACCAGCGGCACCCGCATCGACCAATCCTGGGCCATACGCACCAGCGCAAAGTAGATCGCGCTGTCTCCGTGCGGGTGATAGTTGCCCATGACGTCGCCGACGATCTTGGCGCATTTCCGATAGGGTCGGCCCGCGACCATGCCGCCTTCCTGCGCGGCGAACAGAATGCGCCGATGCACAGGTTTCAAGCCATCGCGAACATCGGGCAGCGCGCGGGACACGATCACGCTCATCGCGTAATCGAGGTAGCTCGTCTTCATCTCGTCGACGATGTCGATGCGCGTATATTCTCCCATGGGCGAGGGAGAATCAGGGGTTTCTGGCCCAGGTATTTCGGTATCGTCACTCACGCGTAATATGCTTGTCCAATTGACCGGAAAGGGTGAGGTTCAGGCCCTAGGCCAAGGCTTCGGCAAACGCCAGCCACGGAGGTGCAATTGCCGCAATCGCTCGGGGCTTTTCCACATATGCTGAACCGCGGCGTCGAAGCGCATTCAATCGCGGTTCAGCGGTGCGGACATAGCTGAGGCAGGAGTTGCCAAGCCGGGGAATCCCGTCCTATGGCAGTTGAACAACCAGCGATGCGGCGCGCGGGAATGCCGCCGCAGTCTTTGAGGAGGCATTCTGATGATCCACAGCAACGGGCTTCGCCGCAATCTCCGGTCAGGCCGCCTTGCACTCGGGGCCGCACTGGCGCTGGGCACCGTGCTTGCCGCGCCGTTCGCTGCGGCTCCGGCCGTGGCAGCAACCAAACCAGCCCCGGCGATCAAGATTTCGCTCTCGAAGACCTTCATGCCGCTCTACACCAACATGGCCAAGGCCGTTGAAGCCGCAAAGGTCCGGCCCGATGTGGTTGCCGCGCGCACCAATGTGACCACCGCGCAGACCGCATTGCAGCAGGCCCGAGGGGCCGCGCGCACTCAGGCGCAGGCGAATGTCGATGCGGCGCTCGCCGCACTCAGCGGGCTCGTCGCAGCTGAAAAGGCGCAACTTGATGCGCTTTTTACCGCGGCCGCCGCTTCGCCGGACGACAACTATGGCGCGGGCACCCAGGCCATTGCGCTGGGCGACCTGATCAAGGACACCCGGATACAGCGCCGCGGGCTTGAAGCCATGCTGAACAGCGGCAAGGTCGCACCGGCCGATGCACCGCGTCTGCAATATTTCCTTGGGCAGTTCGCATTCGACATGAAGGAATATGCCGCCGCGCGGACCGCATTGCAGTCCGCGATCAGCGCTGGATTTGTCGAAAATGACATCGATGGCCTGCTCGCCGAAGCCTATTTTGCAGACAATCAGGCGCAGCAAGGTCTGGTCGTGCTGAAGCAGGCAATCGACCGCCGCAATACCACGCCGACCAAGGCTCCGGCGGGCTGGTATCGCCGCGGTCTGGGGGTCGCCTACAAGGCGCAGCTTCTGGATCAGGCAATCGCCTATTCAATGGGGCTGGTGCAGGCCTATCCGACCAACGAAAACTGGGCCGGCGCGATCACCGTGGTGCGCGAAATCGGCAAGTTTGCGCCGCAGGAGTCGCTCGATCTGATGCGACTGATGGGCCGGACCAACAGCTACGCCGAAGAGCGCGACTATATTGAATATCTCCAGGCCGCTGACGCGCGCCGCCTGCCGGGCGAAGTGCTCAAGGTGATTGAAGCCGGTGTAGCGGCCTGTAAGTTGAGGATTGGGAGAATGAGTTTTCCAACATCAACAACTGTAGATGTCAAAGTACAGCAGCAGAGTCCCGATACGACCCGAGTCACCGTGACCCCGGTGCGCCCATGCGATGGCCCAGCTGATCAGTTCGTGGTAGAGGCAATGACCATCGCCAGCGGCCGCGTCGGGCCTGACCGCGCTTCACTGCCCGGACTCGAACGCGAAGCCCGCTTGCCGTCCGCCACTGCGGCGACGCTGAGCGGCGCGGCCGATGCCTTCCTCAGCTATGGCAATGTCGCTAAGGCCGAGGAACTCTACAACCTTGCTATGACCAAGCCCGGCGCGGATGTTCCCCGGCTGCTTACCCGACTGGGGATTTCGCAGTTCGATCAGGGTAATTACGCCGCCGCGCAGGCCAATTTTGCCAAAGTTACCGGTCCGCGCCAGTCGATCGCCCAGCTCTGGGCGCTCTATGCCGGAATCAAGGCCCGTCCGGCTGCCTGAGCGGTCATTTGAGTTAAGCCTGGGGGCGGGGCTCCGTCCCCAGGCTGACACGTTGCCTTGTGCTCAATCGAGCGGCTCGAATGTTCCGCTTTCCTCGTCAAGCACATGAAGCACCCCGTCGGTAATGGCGAAGTAGGCTCCGCGCAGTTTCAGCGTGCCGCTCCGTTCCTTTGAGCGCACGCACGGGAATGTGCGCAGGTTGGCCAGACTCACCGAGACTGCTGCCATTTCCATGGCCCGCTGGGCTGTCGGCCCGCTCGTTCCATGGCGTGCCGCAACCGGACCTCGCACTTCGTCAAGCATGCCGATCCAGTCGGCAATGAACCCGCCTTCGCCCGGCGCCGCACCATGCATCTGTCTGCTCAACGCCGCACCGCAACCGCCGCATTGGCCATGGCCCATTACGACGATCTGGCGCACCTCGAGAAATTGCACGGCGAATTCCAAAGCTGCCGAAACCCCGTGCAGGCCCGGCGACATCTCGAACGGCGGCACCAGCGCGGCAACATTGCGGACAACGAAAATCTCGCCCGGATCGACATCGAAAATCTGCGCCGGATCAACCCGGCTGTCAGAGCAGGCGATGACCATGAGCTTGGGCGACTGGCCTTCGTGGGATAGCTTGTCAAAACGCGCTTTCTGTTGCGGATAGGCACCGGCACGAAACCGGCGATAGCCCTCCAGTAAAACGGCAAATTCAGGCATCAGAAACGCTCTCCCCGGATCACTTCGATGTCCCACATGGTCAGCAGCAAGCCATGGCTGGTGAGCAGTGGTGCCAGTTCCTCGGCCAACCTGCCGGCTCGGTCCTGCGAGGCGACAGTCAGCACCAATGACTTGTCAGCACCCGTGACCCGCTCCTCATGCCACGCACCATCACGGCCCTTGCCGGATGTAACCGGCAAAACAGTCCAGCCAGTGATTTCGCAGCGGTGGATCGCGGCAGTGACGATCCGCACGAGCGGAGTATCGGCGAGGATCTCGATGCGCTTGCGAATAACGGTTTCGATCATGGTCTGCTCCTCAGCTTCCCGCCAGCAGGCGCGTTGCCCACGCGATCAGGCCAATGTTGACGATGAGATTGAAGGGAAAACTCACCGAAAGCGACATGGTGAGATAGATGCCGGGATCAGCCTGGGGCAGGGCAAGGCGCATCGCGGCGGGGACGGCAATGTAGCTGGCGCTGGCACACAGCACGCCAAAAACGGCGATCGAACCGATATCCAGCCCGATTGCCGTTCCCACAAGCACGCCGAGCATCCCGTTGACCAGCGGGAACACCAGGGCCAGCGTTACCAGCCGCCAGTTGACCGACCGCGATTGCATCAGCCGGCGCGCGGCAATCAAGCCCATATCCAGCAGGAACAGGCACAGTACGCCCTTGAACATCGTGTCGAACAGCGGCCTGACTTCCTCGAACTTGTCAGGACCGGCGATCCAGCCGATGGCAAAGCTGCCGAGCAGCAAAACCACCGAGGCATTGAGGAATACCTCGTGGAGCAGTCCGCTGCCGCCATCGGTAACCGTTCTTCGTTCGCCGCGCCGGGCGAGATAGAGCCCTGAAAGAATCGCCGGGGTTTCCATCACGGCCAACACCGCGACCATATAGCCTGCCGGCGTCATGCCGACCGCTTTCAGGATCTCACCCGCCGTGACGAATGTGACGACGCTGACCGACCCGTAATGCGCCGCCACTGCGCCAGCATCCGCGCGGCCCAACCGGCCGAAGCTGCGCAGCACTGCATAGGCAGCAAAGGGGATAATGAAGCTGGCAGCAATACCTGCCGCAAGTGCAGCCAGGACATCGGCATTGACCCCCGACTTCGCCATGGCAACCCCACCTTTGAGGCCGATGGCGATCATCAGATAGAGCGACATGCCCTTGGCCATGGCTTCAGGAATCGAAAGTTCGGATTTTGCCGCAGCCGCCAGCATCCCGAGGACGAAAAACAGGATCACCGGCGAAGCGAGGGTCTGCAATGCGACGGAATCCATGTTACTCCCCAAGCTCTGAAACTTGCTGCACCTCGGTGCCCATTGGCAATTTGCGCTCACGCAACTAGATGGACCGCATGAACGATCTCTCTAGCGCGCCGGCAAGGCAGCGCAAGCCCGACTGGATCCGCGTCAAAGCGCCAACATCCCGCGCCTTTGGCGAGACGCGTGACCTAATGCGCAGCCTGAATCTGAACACGGTCTGCGAAGAGGCAGCCTGCCCGAACATCGGCGAATGCTGGACCAAGAAGCACGCCACGGTGATGATTCTGGGCGACACCTGCACCCGTGCCTGCGCTTTCTGCAACGTAAAGACCGGCATGCCCGGCAAAGTTGATGATGCCGAGCCCGAACATGTCGCCGAGGCTGCGGCAAAATTGGGACTCGAGCACATTGTCGTGACTTCGGTCGACCGCGATGACCTGCCCGATGGCGGGGCAGGGCAGTTCGTCAAGGTGATCGAAGCACTGCGGCGAACCACGCCGGGCACAACCG
>CAXNKI010000035.1:0-8596 GCA_964202645.1 Alphaproteobacteria bacterium
GTCACCATCTGCATCGGTGGCACCAGTTCCTCACCGAAAGGCACGAGAAACAGCATATAGCCCAAGGGAAAGGCCAGCCCGGCGGAGACCCTCGGACCCCAAAGCGCAGGCACCGCGGCGACCAGCAGAGAAACCGCGCCGATCTGGCGCAGAATGGCAAGGCCCGCGAAACTGCCGAGCAACCAGACGGCGGCGGCGGCGGCAAACAGCAACAACCCGGGCCACCATGGCAAGGGTGTCAGCCGCGCCAGGCCGTCGGCGCGCTGCTGCACCAGCCATGCAACAATCGGCGGGACCAGCAAGATGTGGTTGTAAGTTGAAATGTCCCACCACTGAGCGAACATGTCTGCCCAATCGGCATGAAGCAGCGCGATCAGCGCGCACCAGACCGCCCCGAGCTGCGCCAGCGGGCGCTGCCAGGCGAGCGGAGGCAGGGTCAATGAAGCAGGCAGGGCAAGCCGGCGGACCAGCCCATCAGGCGGCATGGCGTGCGGCCCGCGTGGTCCATCCCATGATCTCGGCCAGCGGCGCAAGCGCGGCCTGCCAGCTCATTTCCTCGCAAACAAAGCGCCGCGCGGCGAGCCCCATGATCCGGCCGCGCCGCGCGTCGCTGAGCAGGTTGATGGCGGCTTCGGCCAGTTCTTCGTCGCTGCTGGCAATCGCCAGCTGCTGGCCGTGGAGGCCGCCGATCCCGGTCGCAGCGCCGGGCGTCAGCACCACAGGCAAGACCATGGCCATCGCCTCAAGCACTTTGTTCTGCACCCCGCGCGCGATTGTCAGCGGTACGATGGCAAGATCCGAAGCCTTGAGCCAGGTACGCATATCGGGCACCCGGCCCCATACGTGAACGCCATCAACCCCGTGCCGCTCAAGCAGCTCTGCTGCCGGCCGGCGGCCGACGATATGGAAGCTGGCATCCGGGAATTTCTGGCGGATCAGCGGCAAAATCCTGTCTGCTACGCGCATCGCAGCATCGATATTCGGCCGATAGTCCATCTGGCCGGTGAAGATCAGCCGGGCATAGGCAAAGGCGCCAAGGTCCGGTTCCGCTTCGACCTGGGCGGGATCGAACCACGCACTGTCGATCCCGTTGGCCAACACGCGCACATCGGCCCGCGCCAACTCGGCCGGCTCCAGCCGCGAGCGGAACAGCTCGGCCTCTTCCGCGGAAATCAGCAGGCTGACATCGGCGCGGGCGGCAAGCCGACCTTCCTCGTTACGAAGCAGCCGCGCCTCGCGCGCGTCGATCCAGCGCACCACCCCGCCAGCCTTGGCGGCATATGCTTCGAATTTCGCCGAATCGACGTCGACGAAATCGATCACCACCCGCCCGGCAAAGCTCACAGGCACATACTGGCCCATCTGGCCGGAAAAAACGTAGATCGTCGAGATCGGATGCTGTGCCAACACCTGTTCGACATAGGCGGCAAGCTCGGCATCGTGGAAGGCTGTCAGGCTCACCGGGCGACCGGTGCTGAGTGCCTGCATCCCGGCGAGCACCAGCGGCTTGGAACGGCGGACCAGTTTGTAGCTCCGCGCCATCGCCGCCAGTTCGACCTCCTCGCCCATGTCTGAATCGTCGTCGGCGAAAGTGGCGATGTGCACCGGGGCGATGCGCGCAAGGCGCTTGACCACGTGGTGCGATCGGATCTTGTCGCCGCGATCGGGCGGAAACGGGATCCGGTGCGAAATGAACAGAATTTCGCTCATCAGCCGAGCCCCCGCGCGATCAACGGACCGATACGGCTCGCCAGCGCCAGCGGCAACTTGCGCCACAGTGCGATCTGCAGAGCATGTTTTGCGCTGGTCGGATCGGCATCGCGCGGCGCCGCACCACTGGCTGTCCAGCAAGCATAATCAAGTGGTTCCGGCTCAAAGCCCCAGTTGCGCTTGAAGTCATAGGCACCGCTACCGGTCTTCGAACGGCCGAAGTCGAAATGAGTGCAGAGCTTGCCGCGGTCATGCAGCATCAGTTCGAAATACATCCGGTCATTGGCGCGCAGCCGCCGCGCCGCCCAGATGCCGCCGCCCCAATAGGGCATCACGGCGCCCTGGTGATAGAGCGACAACACGCTAGCGACTGGCGCTCCGGCGTGGGAGACAGTCAGGATATCGGCATCCTCGCCGAATTGATCCAGGACCGCATCGAACAGTCCGCGCGGGAACACCGGAGTGCCCAGATTGCGCACGCTCTCCGCATAGACTGCATAGTGCGCGGCGCGATCAGCCTCGCTGGTGCCGATGGCGACTGTCAGATCCTGCTCAAGTCCTTTGCGAACTTCAGCACGCTGCTTGCGGGGAATACTGAGCAATTGTGCTTCGTCGTCTGGGGCCAATGGGGCAATGAAGCCGCAATGGCTTTCGCTGCGGATTGACCAGCCGACACGCCCCTGCGGCAGCTCGCCGCCGCGCAGTTCGATGGCAGGAATTGACAGCCGCGCCGCCAGTTCCTCGGCCGCCGCGAACAACTGGCCCGCGTCCTGCTTGCTGCCTGCAATCAGCCCTCCGCCTACCGCAAAGCCGCTCGAGGCCAATAGCCGGCCGAAAATCGGCGAGTGGATTGCGTTTAGCGGAAGATAGCCGGTGATTGCGCCGTGCCGTTCAGCCAACAGCGCCATGGCATCGTTGCCAGTGCCTTGCGCCACGGCCTTCAGCCAGGCGGGGCGATGGAACGGTGTCGCCTGCGGCTGCTCACGCAGCCAGGCCTCGATCCGCGTGCACTCGTCGGGCTCGCGCAGATCTGCGAGGCGCAAGTCACAGCGTGTCTGGATGAAAGGCGCGTTCATGCTGCGATCGGCCCGGCAAGCGGCCCGGCGAGCGACAATTCGCGTGCGGCGAGCACATCCATCCGCCCCCAGCGGAAATCGAGCACCAACTGGCGCAGCTTGCCCGCCATGCCATCAAGATTGGTGTAGTGGCGCAGCCGCGATTTCAGCGGCGCGCTGTTAACCCGGGGCTGCTCGGGGTCGATCTTCCACGGGTGGAAATAAAACACTGCCGGTCGGCCGTCGCGCTGATTCACCTGGCGGATACCCTCTTCGCGCAGCTGCGCCGCCATCAGCAGCACCTGCCGTTTGACGATGCGGAACTCCTCAAGCAGTCCGGTAACGCTGCCTTCGGGCACGATCTTGCCCTGTTCGCGCAGCCGCTTGCGGTCGATCGGGTGATGCGTACCACTGAAGACGACGGGCTTGATCCGCGACTTGCGCTCCGGAAAAGTTACCAGCTCGGACGATGCCTCGACTACGACTGGAGCATCGGCAGTCGTTTCGCCAACCGGCGAAGCGGCGATGCCCGAGATATCGGCGCCCAGATCGCTCATCGGAATGCGGCGTGCCCGGTTGGCCAGGCGCGGCGCGACGGCAGGCAAAACTTCGGGCACCGCCGGCGGCAGGAAATGCCGCAAGTCGAAGGTGTCGACCGCGCGTTCGATCGACGAATTTTCGCCTTTGCCGCCATCGGCGGAAGTTTCAGGCGTGAGCGGGATTTTTCTGTGTTCGGTCATCACTGTTTCCTCACGCCACCATGCCGACCTGGATCATCTCGAAGACCAGCAGCAGAGCGAAAATCCCGACCAGCGCGCCAGCTCCGGCGAAGAACTGGCGTTGGCGGCGGCGGCGCAGCTCGCGGCTGGCCTCATTGAGCACTTCGGTGATCGTGCCGAGCACCGGCAAACCGATCGCGCTCTCCAGCCGGCTGCTGGTCGAAAATGTTGCCCGCAACTGACCGACCGCGAAAGCAGCAGCCGCTCCGGCGCCAAGCCCGACAATCAGCTCACCAAACAGCAGCAACGGCCGATTCGGCGCGAACGGCGCGCGCGGCGGATCGACCACCTGGAACTTCACCGAATTGCGCTCAGTCTCGACCTGGCCGCGCAGCCGCAGCTGTTCGCGGTCCTGGAGCAATTTATCGTATTGCGTCTTGAGCACGTCATAGTCGCGGCTGATGCGCTGGGCTTCGGCAGCGAGCTGTGGATTGCCAAGCTGGTTCGACATCACTCCGGCAATTTCGCTCTGCAACGAGGCACGGCGCACAGTGAGCGACTAGACGTTGGCCTGGCGCTCGGCCTTGATCGATTCAAGCGAGGAGTAGGCCGGGTTGGGCGTGCCTCCGGCATTGGCGCCTTCACCCTGGGCCTGGACCCTGAGAGAGGCGACCTGGTTCTTCATCGAGATGACATCGGGATGGTTATCAGTGAGCCCGCGCGCGCGCATTCCAGACAGTTCTGCCGTGGCCTGAGCCAGTGCGCCGCGTGCACCGCCAGCCGGGCCGGCGACGGCAATCGTCTGCGGCGTTCCGGCCAATTGGCCGTTAATCGCCGCAAGTGCTGCCTGGGCGGCTGCCAAATCACCTTCAATGCCGCGCAGTTCGGAGCGCGAGGCTTCGAGGCGCTGCAAGGCACCGGCGGCGCCCTGCACCATTTCTGGATGCTGTGCCTCAAATGCTGAGCGGCGCGCTTCGGCGGCTTCCAGCTCTTTCTGGCGATCAGCGAGCTGCTGGTTCATGAATTGCAGCGTCTTGGTCATCTCGCCGCGCCCACCAGCCATGTTCTCCTCGCGAAAGATGTCGATCATCTTCTGCGCGATATCCTGCGCTAGCTTGGCGTTCTGTGCTTCGGACAGCGAACCTTCGCTCGCGCTTGCGGTAATCTCAAACAAGTTATCCTGCTGGCTGACGACCTTGATTTTCTTGACGAGCCCCAGCACCGCCGATTTCATATCTTTGGGGTCCTTGATGCCGTCGCCGAGCCGGGTTGAGCGCACGACCTTCTCGAGGTTAACCGCGCTGGTCAGGGTCTGCTGAACCCGGTCGATGTCGCGGCGACGGTCGTTGAGCCCGATGCCGATCTGTTCGGCGAGTGCATCGTCGAGCTGGACAAAAATTCGCGCGCGCGATTGATAGCTGTTGGGCACCATCGCCACCACCAGCCAGCCAAGCAGGCAAACCGCCCAGGCGACGCCAAGTGCCAACCAGCGCCGGTTCCAGACGCTGTAGATCGCTGCGCGAAGTTCGTCGTAGATCGAATTCATTGCTTCGGGTGCCTCGCTTCGCTGCTCAGAACATGCTCTCGGGGATGATGATGACATCGCCCGGCTGGAGCATCACGTTGGCCTGGCTGTCGCCCTTGCGGAGCAAGTCGCCGAGCCGAAGTGCAAATTCACGCTGCGCGCCGCGTTCCTTGTCGAAACGGATAAGCCGCGCGCGGTTGCCCGCGGCGAACTCGCTGAGCCCGCCCACCGCGATCATCGCGTCGAGCAGCGTCATGTTGGCGCGGTAGGGCAGCGAGGCCGGCTTGCCGGTCGCTCCGACAACGCGCACCTGCTGGCTGAAGGTGCCAGCAAACTTGTTGACGATCACCGAGACCAGCGGATCCTGGATGAACTGGGAAAGCTGAAGCTTGATGTCTTCGGCCAGCATCGACGGGGTCTTGCCCACGGCCGGCATGTCAGTGATCAGCGGGGTGGTGATGCGGCCGTCGGGGCGCACCTGCACGCTCGCGCCGAGCTCGGGATTGCGCCAGACGAACACAGTCAGTTCATCGAGTGGACCGATGACATATTCCTCGCCCGGGCCTTCCTGCATCGAAACAAACGAGGCGGGTGGCAGCTGCGGACCCGAACTGTTCCCGGCGCAACCGGCAAGCGCGAGGCTTGCCATGGCGCTGCCAGCGAGCAGACGGGAAAAGCGATTGAGCAACATCGGGCGTCATCCTTTCGGCGCCAGCCCGGCAGTGCCGCAGCAAAGGCCGCGGCATGCAGGTCTGGCAATTGCAGCCTGCTATCGCCAAAAAGGGTGAACATTGCGTTAGCCTTGACCGGGACTCCCGGATTTACGCGGCTTTTCTGGCACTTGTCCCGATTAGGGACATGCGGGAGCGCTCGCGTTAAACCAACATTTCGAGCGCCGGACCCTGACCCAGAAACGTAGCCGGGCTGGCGCTCGCGCCGTAAGCACCGGCGCAGAAAACCGCGACAAGATCGCCGACATCGGCTCGCGGGAAATTGGCTTTGTCTGCCAGCCGGTCGAGCGGCGTGCACAAGCAGCCGACCACCGAGGCCTCTTCATCCGGCGCCTCATCGAAGCGGGTGGCGATGGCTACCGGATAGTTCCGGCGCACGACCGTGCCAAAGTTGCCCGATGCCGCCAGCTGGTGATGCAGGCCTCCATCGCAGATGAGGAATACCTCACCGTGGCTGACCTTTCGGTCGACGATCCTGGTCAAGTAGACCCCCGCCTCGCCAACCAGATAGCGACCCAACTCGATGCAAAAGGCGGTCTCGGCGAGAATCGCGGGCAGATTAGCCAGGGCATCGCCCAAACGCTCCCCGACCAGGGTCAGATTCAGCGACACATCGCCGGGAAAATAGGGAATGCCAAAGCCGCCGCCGAGGTTGCAATGCGGCAGTGCCGCGCCGCTTTCCTCTGCGAGCCGCGCTGCCAGCGCCAGGGTTTGTAACTGAGTATCGGCAATGGCTTCAGCATCAAGCGCCTGGCTGCCGGCAAATATGTGAAATCCGCGCCACTCAGCCCCGGATTCGATGATCCGGCGCGCGAGCGGCCCCACGCGCTCGGCATCAATACCAAATTGCTTGGCGCCGCCGCCCATCTTCATTCCCGAGCCCTTGAGGTCGAATTCAGGGTTCACCCGGATCGCGAGACGCGGCGTGGTGCCGAGCCGCTCAGCAATCGCCAGCGCACGGGTCGCCTCGTTTTCAGATTCCAGATTGAGCGTAACCCCGCAGGCTATCGCAGCTTCCAGCTCCGCGTCGCGCTTGCCTGGCCCGGCAAAGCTGATCGCCAAGGGATCTATGCCGGCTGCGCGGGCTATCACCAGCTCGCCGCCCGAAGCGATATCGAAACCATCGACGAGTTCAGACATTGTCTCAAGAACTGGTCCAAAAGGATTAGCTTTCAATGCATAATGCAGCGCCACGCGCGCAGGCATAGCCTGGCGCAATGCCGCGACTCGTTGGCGGATAAGCGCTGCCGAATAGACGAACAGCGGCGTATCACCGGCGCGTGTGACCAGTTCGCTCGCCTTGATACCGCCAATCGCCAGCTCACCATCCAGCGCGCCATAGCCAGCGGGGATCGGTCCGAGCGGCTTCACGCGGCCAGCTCCTGCTGAAGCCCGGCCCGGTCGATCTTGCCATTAGGCCCGATCGGCATGGCATCGCGCCAATGAATGTGCTTTGGATGCATGAAGTTTGGTAGTTCCTGCATAAGTTTGCGTGGAAGTTCTTCCATTGCATCTGAATTTCCGGGAGCCGCGCGCACCACCAGATGCACCGCCTGCCCCAGCCGCTCGTCGGCAATTCCCAGCGCGACGGCTTCTGCCACAAGGCCTGTTGCCAGAGCCGCCTCCTCGATCTCCTGCGGGCTGATCCGGTTGCCTGCTGACTTGATCATCGCATCGCGCCGCCCGGCGAAATAGAGCAGACCAGCGGCATCGCGCCGCACCCGGTCACCCGACCAAACCGCCATGCCGCCATAGCGCGATGACGCTGGCGCCGGCTTGAACCGCTCTGCTGTCCGCGTCGCATCCTGCCAATAGCCCAGCGCCACCAGTGGCCCGCAATGCACCAGTTCACCCTCCTGATCGTCCGCCGCGACACTGCCGTCGTCGGCAATCACCAGCACTTCGGCATGGGGGATCGCCTTGCCCATCGAAGTCGGGTGGCTGTCGATCAACGCGGGATCGAGGTATGTCGAGCGGAAGGCCTCGGTCAGACCATACATGGCGAAAAGCCGCGCGGCTGGAAACAGGGCGCGCAAACGCCGCACCAGATCAGGCGTCAGCGCGCCGCCGCTGTTGGTCAGGCGGCGCAATCTGGCTGCCGTTTCGGCCGGCCAATCCAACTCTGCCAGTTGCACCCACAAGGGCGGCACGGCGGCGAGCGTGGTGATGCCGTGGCGCTCGACCGCCTTGAGCACATCGCGCGGCGTGAGATAATCGAGCGGGGCAACGCACGCCCCAGAATACCAGGCCGATAGCAGCTGGTTCTGACCATAGTCGAATGACAGCGGCAGCACGCCGAGCACCCTGTCGCCTGCCTCCAACCCCAGATAGCCGGCGACGCTTTCGGCACCCAGCCAAAGGTTGGCGTGACTGAGCATCACCCCTTTTGGCCGCCCGGTCGAGCCGCTGGTATATAGTATCGCGGCAAGTTCGGCGGGATCGGCCGCTGACGGTCCAAGCGGTGCGTTGCGCCCGGCTGCATCCCACAGCCCTTCTTCCGAAAAAAGTGCGCTGCCGGAGGCATCGCCGGCCCCGAGCGATGCCAAGCGCGCCTCGTTGGCGATCAGCAGCCGGGTGCCGCTATCGGAGATGATGTGCGCAACCTGAGCGCGTTTTAGCAGCGGATTGATCGGCACGTGAACCAGACCGGCGCGCGCCGCCGCAAGTGGCATCAGGCAGCTCGTCTTGCCTTTGGGCAGCCATGTCGCCACGCGCGCGCCCTTTTCTGGCACCTGCGCCTGCAGCCATGCCGCCAGCTCTCCGACACGCGATCTTAAGTCTTTGAAGCTAAGCACAGCATCGCGCAGCAACAGCGCAGGCGCGTCGTCTGCCCCCCGCATTGCGAGATGGTCAAGC
>CAXNKI010000036.1:0-8594 GCA_964202645.1 Alphaproteobacteria bacterium
AGCATCTGCCCGAGCCAGGCGGCAAGCCCGGATTCGGTCATCCCCATGGCAAGCGCCAGGCCGCCGCCGAACAGCAGCACCACGTCCCACGGCGCGCGGTTAGCCTCGTGCCAGGTCAGCATCGGCCGGCCCGAACCATCGGGCAGGACAAACAGCACCAGGCCGGCAATCGCCGCGATAGTGCCATCGGTCAGCCCGCCCTTGGGCAGCAGCGGCTCAAGCAGGGGCTGGGCCAGCCAGACGCCCACTGTGAGCACAACCACTGGCACCAGGCGGCGCTCGGCCGTTGACCATGCCGCGCCATGGTCGATTGCCTGGCGGGCCGCGGCAGGATCGAAGCGGTCGCTGGGAAGGCGCTGAACACGGCCGATGATCCAGGCTGCAAGCGGGATCGCCAGCAGCACCAGCGGCATGCCGTAAAGGCTCCATTCCGCAAAACTGATCTTCACTCCCAGCGACTTTTCGATCAGGCCGGCGGAAATCGCGTTGGTTGGTGACCCTACCATGGTGCCCAGCCCGCCGATTGAGGCGGCGAAGGCAATGCCCATCGGCAATGCACCGGCCATGCCGGAAATTTCGCCCTTCTCGACCCCGCCCGACGCCAGCATGGCGAGCGCCATCGGCATCATGATGAGCGCGGTCGATGTATTGGAGATCATCGTCGAGAGGAGTGCGGTCGCAGTCATCACGGCGAGCAGCAACTGGCTGTTGCTGGCTCCGGCGCGCCGCAGGATCGCCAGCGCCAGCCGGCGGTGCAACCCGGTGCGCTCGATCGCCAGCGCCAGGAAAGCGCCGCCCAGGAACAGGAACATTATCGGCGAATAGTATGACGCGGAAGTTTTGCCCGCGTCCGCAATGCCCAGCAAGGGCAGCACGATGAACGGCAGCAGCGCGGTGGCGTAGAGCGGCAGCGCCTCGCTCATCCACCAAGCCGCCATCCACCAGACCAGGCCCGCAACCTGCCAGGCTGGCCCAGGCATGCCGGCGGGCGCGGGGAGCAGCAATGTCGCGATAAACCCGGCAAGGCCGAGCCAGAAACCGATGCGCTGGACCGTCATGCTACCCCCACCATGCAACCCTCGCCAAGCCAACCCCCGCGGCCAGCATGGCTGCCAGCGGCAAGCCTACTTTGGCGAGACCACCATCAACATCTGGCGGCCTTCAAGGCGCGGCCAGGCTTCGACCTTGGCCACTTCGGCAATATCGTCCTGAACCCGCTTCAACAGGTCCATGCCGAGTTGCTGGTGCGCCATTTCGCGGCCACGGAAGCGCAGGGTGACTTTGACCTTGTCGCCTTCGTCGATGAAGCGCAGCACGCTGCGCATTTTCACGTCATAGTCGTGATCATCGATATTGGGACGCATCTTGATCTCCTTGATCTCCTGCGTCTTTTGCGACTTGCGTGCGAGATTGGCCTTTTTCTGGGCCTCATAGCGGAACTTGCCGGCATCAAGGAACTTGCAGACCGGCGGATCGGCATTGGGAGACACTTCAACGAGATCGAGGCCAACCTGGTTGGCTTGCTCGATCGCTTCGTTGGTCAGCATGACGCCGATGTTCTCGCCGTTTTCATCGATCACGCGAACCTTGTCGACGGCGATCATCTGATTGAAACGTGGCCCGCTCTTGACGGGGGGCGCCATCGAGCGCCGGGGTGGGGGTGCTATAGTGTCTGCTCCTGATGCGATTTAGGACTTCGCCGCGTCCTTAGAGCGATTCGCAGGGGGAATGAAAGCGGGAAATATCATGGATTGGCGCGCCACAGCGGATATTCCACAAGCCCGCCGCGCGCAGCAGCTAGTGCATCAATCGCCACAGCGGGCTGCATCGCTGCCAGGATCTCGGGCGAAGCAGCATCCATTCCGCCGGTGAGAGCGCCGAATGCGGGCAGGATCAACCGGTGTTCACTGCGCACTACGCAAGCCCGCGCGATCCGCCGACCGCGTGCCGAGACGATCAGACGCGGGTGGAAATGGCCGGAAAGCTCGGGGCCCCGCTCCCCGGTGCGGGCGTGGTGACGCAGGGTCAGGCCGCCGGTTTCCATTTCCTCCACCGCCGTTCCAGCCAGGATGCCTTCGCGGCCATCGTGATTGCCGGCGATCCACACCCAGTCGAGCGCGCTGGTCAGCGCCGCGAGCATTCCTGCCGCATGGGGCTCCAACCGCGCCGCACCGCTTGCATCGTGGAAGTTGTCGCCGAGGCAAAATACCCGCCGCGCGCCCGTCTCGCGCACAGCCAGTGCGAGTCGCTCCAGGGTCTCGCGGCTGTCATAGGGCGGCAGCATCTGGCCATGCCCGGCATAGAAGCTGGCCTTTTCGAGATGCAGATCGGCGACCAGCAGGGCATTTTCGCGCGGCCAGAACAGTGCGCGACCATGAACCAGCCGCATTTCCTGACCATTGAAGCCGAAAGAGTCCGGGAACGAAAAGGGAACCATGGCTTTTCCTTGCCGCAAGCCAATTCGCTTGGCAAGGGGCGGCTGATGACTGACTGGAACCCCTATACCGCCCGCGCCGCTCAATGGTTTGAGGAGCTTCGCAATCGCATCTGCGCAGAGTTCGAAGCGATCGAGCGCGAAGCCGGCAGCGATGCGGCCTTCCAATACACGCCCTGGCAACGCGACGCAGTCGAAGGCGGCGCGGCTGGTGAGACTGGAGGCGGCACGCGCGGGGTAATCAAGGGCAAGGTGTTCGAGAAGGCGGGAGTCAATATCTCGACCGTCCATGGCGCGCTGGCCACCGATTTCGCCGGCACGATCAACGGCGCCAGCGCCGAGCAGCCGTCGTTTTCGGCGACCGGGATCAGCCTTGTTGCCCACATGGCCAACCCGCACGTCCCCGCCGCGCACATGAACACCCGCTTCCTGACCACCACTAAAGCCTGGTTTGGCGGCGGCGCGGACCTCAATCCGCCGCTGCCTTATGAGGAGGATACGGCTGAGTTTCACGCCGCCTTCAAAGCCGCCTGCGATACCCACGGCGACGATTATTACGCTCGTTACAAGGCCTGGGCCGACGACTATTTCTACATCCCCCACCGCAAGGTCCATCGCGGCGTGGGCGGGATCTTCTACGATCACCTTGAATGTGCCGATGAAGTGCAATGGGAGGCCAATTTCGCTTTCACTCGCGCGGTGGGCGAGGCGTTCCTGGCGGTTTTCCCGGTGTTGGTGCGCCGCCGGATGGGTATGGCGTTCTCAGCCGCAGAAAAACAACAGCAGCTCGAATGGCGCGGACGTTATGCCGAATTCAACCTGGTCTACGACCGGGGCACTCTGTTCGGCCTGAAGACCGGCGGCAATATCGATGCGATTTTGATGAGCCTGCCGCCCGAAGCGGTGTGGAGCTAGCGCGCAGGCCCTATTGATCGAGCAATCGGGCGAGGCAAGCGCCTTTCCCCTTGCCCTGCCCCTGCCATCTCCCCCACACTGGCCGCGATGCTGCGCCAGTACGAACTCGTTGAACGCGTCAAAGCGTATGACCCGGACGCCGACGAGGCGCTGCTCAACCGCGCCTATGTCTATTCGGTCGTCAAACACGGCGCGCAGAAGCGTGCTTCGGGTGATCCCTATTTCAGCCACCCGATCGAGGTTGCTGGGCTGATGACCGATCTGAAACTGGATGAAGCGACCATCGTCACCGCGCTGCTCCACGATACCGTCGAAGATACCCTCGCGACCATCGAGGAGATCGAGGAGAACTTCGGGCCGGAAATCGCCCGACTGGTCGACGGGGTCACCAAGCTCTCGAAGATCGAGACTTTGACCGAGAACGAGCGCGCAGCCGAGAACCTGCGCAAGTTCTTTCTGGCGATGAGCGAGGACCTGCGCGTGCTGCTGGTCAAGCTCGCCGACCGGCTGCACAACATGCGCACGCTGCATTTCATCAAGAGCGCCGAAAAGCGCCGGCGCATCGCGCGCGAGACCATGGATATCTATGCCCCGCTTGCCGAGCGTGTAGGCATGTATGAATATATGCGCGAAATGCAGCTGCTCGCTTTCGAACAGCTCGAGCCCGAAGCCCATGCCACGATTGCAACACGGCTTGCCCCGATCCATTCGCAGGGTGGCAGCCAGGTCGATGTGATTGCGCTGGCGATCAAGCAGGCGCTCGCCGAGGCAGGGTTGCGTGTCGAGGTCTGGGGACGCGAAAAGCATCCCTATTCGATCTGGAAGAAGATGGAGGAGCGCCATGTCTCCTTCGAGCAGATTACCGATATCATGGCGTTTCGCGTGCTGACCGAAACGCCGGCCGACTGCTACCGCGCGCTCGGCATCCTGCACACGACCTGGCAGATGATCCCGGGACGCTTCAAGGACTACATCTCCACCCCCAAGGCCAACGGCTACCGCTCGCTGCACACCGCGCTGATCTATGAAAACTCGATGCGCGTGGAAGTCCAGATCCGCACCCGTGAGATGCATCGCACCAACGAATTCGGCCTTGCCGCGCATTGGGCCTACAAGCAGGGCGACCGGCCCGACGGTCAGGTTGGCTGGCTGCGCGATCTGATCGAGATCGTCGATGAAAGCCACGATGCCGAAGAGCTGCTCGAGCATACCCGGCTCGCCATCTATCAGGACCGCATCTTCGCCTTCACCCCCAAAGGCGCGCTGCACCAGCTGCCCAAAGGCGCAACCTCGGTCGATTTTGCTTATGCGGTCCACACCGATCTGGGCAATTCAGCAGTCGGGGCAAAAATCAACGGCCGGCATGTGCCGCTGCGCACCGCGCTTGGTACTGGCGACGTGGTCGAAATCATCCGCAGCCGCAATTCCTCGCCCCAGCTGTCCTGGCTGGGCTTTGTCGTCACTGGCAAGGCGCGCGCCGCGATTCGCCGGGCAGTGCGCGCCAAGGAGCGACAGGAGGTCGCAGCAATCGGTCGCAAACTGTTCGACGAGATCGCCGGACGCCTGCCGCCCAAGGTTGGCAAGAAGGCGATTGCCGCAGCAGCCAAGCGCCTGGCGATGGGCAGCGAGGAAGAATTGATGGCAGCTATTGGTTCGGCCAAGCTGTCAGACCGCGACGTCATGGAGGCACTGGTGCCCGGCAGCGCCAAAGGGCTGACTGACCCGGAAGACTGGCCCCAGCAGGCCCGCGCGATCTCGATCAAGGGGCTGACCCCGGGCATGGCCTTCCACCTTGCCCCATGCTGCCACCCGGTGCCCGGCGACCGCATCGTCGGGCTCAAGCAGCCAGGGCTAGGCGTCGAGGTCCACGCCATCGACTGCATGTCGCTGGTCAGCGGCACCGATGCAGACTGGCTGGACCTCTCCTGGGGCGAGCGATCGACCGGCGCGGTGGGCCGCCTCAGCGTGGTGCTCTACAACCGGCCAGGAACATTGGCCGAGGCCACCGGGATTTTCGCTGGCAATCGGGCGAACATCGTCCACCTCGAAATGCTGAACCGCGACGAATTGTTCGGGACCTATGAAGTCGACCTTGAAGTGAGTGATCTGGCGCACCTCACCCGCATCGTCGGCTCGCTACGTGCCAGCGATGCCGTCGCCGAGGCCGAGCGGATCTAGCTCTCTGTCAGAAAAGCGACCAATGCCTTGACCTTCTTCTGGCGCCATTGCGGCAAGGGCGCGACCAGCCAATAGGCGCGGCGGCTGGGCTCAGGTGGGCCTGCAGTGATAGTCTGGCGTCCGGCAAGCCCTTCCGCGAGCAGGGCCGGAACCCGCGCTCGGCCCATGCCTGCTGCGGCCGCCGATAACGCCTGACCAGCATCGCCGACCATCAGCGGCGGCTGAGCCCCGGCACCGCTTCCGCCAGGATTGAGATCACCCGGCCAGGCAATCCAGTCTTCCCCGCCGCCCTTGCCTGCTACAGTCACCAGCTCGGCGCTGCCAATCTGCAACCCTTCGAGATCATCGGGTCCTTCGATCCAGCGCACCGCAAGATCGAGATTGGCTTCGGTGAAATCGGTCATCTCACCATCGACCAGCGCATAACGCACGTCGGGATTGGCGGCGCGAAAGGCGGCAAGGCGCGGGGCGAGCCAGGCGGCAAAGAAATCGCGCGGGGCTGCGATGGTATAGACATGGCTCGACTGGCCGGCCTGCATCGCCTGCACCGCGTCTTCAAAATGAAGGAAGCCGGTGCGCAGGGCTTCCAGGCCCGCACTGGCTTCCTCGGTCAGTTCCAACCCTTTGCTTGTGCGCCGGAACAGCACCACACCGAGCAGATCCTCTAGCGCGCGAATCTGCTGGCCGACTGCTGCGGGGGTCACCGCCAGCTCATCCGCCGCGCGGGTAAACGAAAGGTGCCGGGCGGCGGCATCGAGAACGCGCAAGGCGTTGAGCGGCAGATGGGTGCGCTTCATGCTGCGCCTAATAGCCGCTCATCCTGAGCTTGTCGAAGGCTCAGCCCGCCGTTGCAGGCGCCGCGAGCGGGAAGAAGGGAATCGAGGCCCGGATTTCGCTGCCGTCCTCGCCGCGCAGGCCGTAATGCCCTTCCATGCTGCCCATCGGGGTCTGCAAAGGGCAGCCCGAGACGTAGTCGTGGCTCTGTCCGGGTTGGAGGATCGGCTGCTCACCGACCACGCCATCGCCATCGACGAAGCTGATCGCGCCGCGCCCATCGGTTATCCGCCAGTGACGCGTAAGCAATTGCACGGTCTGGCCCGATTCGTTCTCAATGCGGATATGATAGACCCAGAACCACTTTCCAGCCTCGATCCGCGACTGTTCGGGCAGGAAATTGACCGCGACGCGCACGATGATGCCTTGCGCGCGCGTTTCGACCGCATCGCGGCCGAGATGCGAAGCCTGGCTCACCGGAGTGATCGCGACGTGCTGGAAAAGCTCTTTCATGGTGGTCGCAGCCTAGCGGCGATTACCCTGCCCGGCAACACCTGCGGCGTGGCGCCGGTATCAGATCTTGCGAAACACCAAAGCGAGATTGTTGGCCGGCATCTGGAGGACCTGTTCAAGCATCAGCCCTTCGCCGCTGGCGCAGGCGGCAACTTCATGCACCAGCCGCAGTCCCCAGGCCGGATTGCGCGCGCGCAGGTCTTCATCGAAAGCAGCGTTGCTGGGCTCGAGCTCCAACCCCTCGCGGCGGAACGGCCCATAAATCACGAGCGGCGCACCCCGGGGCAGCAATCTGCCGGCGCCAAACATCAAGCCCTCACCCGCGGCCCAGGGGCTGATGTGGAGCATGTTGATGCAGACCATTGCTTGGGCGCCCGCAATCGGCCAGTCGGAGGCGGAGGCGTCGAGCGCGAGCGGCTCCAGCAGATTGGCCGGGCCTGCAGTCTTCCGCCAGGCCGCAATCGACGCGCGCGCCTGCGGATCCGGATCGGAAGGTTGCCAGGTCAGGCCGGGCAGTTCCCTGGCAAAGAACATTGCATGTTCGCCCGTCCCGCTGGCCACTTCAAGCACAAGGCCGGAAGCTGGCAGGGCAGTTTTCAGCACGCCAAGGATCGCCTCGCGGTTACGCTGCGTGGCCGGTGCGAAGCGGCGGTGGTCTTGCGGGGGATTGCTGTCCATGGGTCTGTCACCTAACGGCTCTGGCAATGCAATCAATCGGCCAATCGTTCGGCTAGTAAATCGGCCAATAAATCGGAGTGCATCCATGGTCCCCCGTTACGCCCGCCCTGCCATGACTGCCATCTGGGAGCCAGAAGCGCGCTATCGCATCTGGTTCGAGATCGAGGCTCACGCTGCCGACAAGATGGGCGAGCTTGGCGTTGTCCCGGCCAGCGCAGGCAAGGCCTTGTGGGATTGGTGGGCCACCAGCCCAACTATCGACGTCGCCGCAATCGACGCCATCGAAGCAGTGACCCGTCACGATGTCATCGCTTTCCTCGACTGGGTAGCACAGCAAGTCGGACCGGAGGCGCGCTTCATGCATCAGGGCATGACCAGCTCCGACGTGCTCGACACCACGCTGTCGGTCCAGCTGGCGCGCGCCAGTGACATACTGCTGGATGATCTCGACGCTCTGCTCGCCGCCTTGAAGCGCCGGGCCGAGGAGCACAAATACACCCCCACAATCGGCCGAAGCCACGGCATCCACGCCGAGCCGACCACTTTCGGCATCAAACTGGCGCAGGCTCACGCCGAATTCGCTCGCTGCAAGGCACGGCTGATCGCGGCACGTGCTGAAATCGCGACATGCGCCATCTCCGGCGCAGTAGGCACTTTCGCCAATATCGATCCGGCAGTCGAAGAATACGTCGCGGAAAGGCTGGGCCTCGCCATCGAGCCAGTCTCCACCCAGGTCATCCCGCGTGATCGCCATGCGATGTTCTTTGCCACGCTGGGGGTCATCGCCAGCTCGATTGAACGCCTCGCCACCGAAGTGCGCCATTTGCAGCGCACCGAAGTGCTGGAGGCCGAGGAATATTTCGCGCCCGGCCAGAAGGGTTCCTCGGCCATGCCGCATAAGCGCAATCCAGTGCTGACCGAAAACCTCACCGGCCTGGCCCGCGTGGTGCGCGCGGCAGTCACCCCGGCGCTGGAGAATGTCGCGCTGTGGCATGAGCGCGACATTTCGCACTCGTCGGTCGAACGCTATATCGGCCCTGATGCAACCATCACGCTCGATTTCGCGCTCGCGCGGCTGACCGGCGTGATCGACAAGCTGCTG
>CAXNKI010000037.1:0-8465 GCA_964202645.1 Alphaproteobacteria bacterium
CCGAAGTCAGCGCCAGGGCCGCGCCCAGCAGCAAAGTGGCACGCCTCAACGTCCGGCTCCCGGCGCCGGGACCATGACAGGTTCAATCATCAGGCGCACCGGCTCGCGCCCGCCATCGATCCAGGCATAAGCCAGAAGCGCCAGCACCGCTGCGGCCAAAGCGAGTAGCAAGGTGTTCCTGCGCATGTTCCGCGTCACTCGCGACCCTTTTCCGATGGTTGCCTTGGCCCAATGTTTGCGAACTCGCTTAACGCATCTATAGGCGGCGCTGCAATGGACAACAGCGACGCCCCCCTTTCTCCCCCCTTGTCTCAGGGCGAAATCGACGGACTGGCGCAGCGGATCGACCGGCCGGTGGTCCTAGTCGGCCTGATGGGCGTGGGCAAGACCAGCGTCGGAAAGCGGCTTTCCGCCGCGCTGCGCTGTCCGTTCATCGATGCCGACGAAGAAATCGAAACCGCCGCGCGCATGACCATCCCGGAAATCTTCGCGAAACACGGCGAGGCGCACTTCCGCGACGGTGAGCGCCGGGTGATCGCCCGACTGATCGAGGAAGCTGGCGGCCGCCGCGTCATCGCGACCGGCGGCGGCGCATTCTGTAATGCCTCAACCCGCGCGCTGATCCTGGACAAGGCCATCGGCGTCTGGCTGGACAGCGACATCGAAACGCTGCTTGAGCGCACCGCTCGCAAGGATAACCGCCCCCTGCTGCAAGGGAGCAATCCGCGCGAAACCCTGATGCGGCTGCATGAAGAGCGCCGCGGCGACTATGCGCAGGCGCCAATCCATGTGATGAGCAACAATGGCCCGCATACCCGGACAGTCGACATGGTGCTGAAGGCAATCGCGCAGTGGCTGTAGTTTCTGTCGCCATCGCAGGGCGGCCTTATGAGGTGCGCATCGGCGCAGGTCTGCTGGCTGAGCTCGGCGTCCATTGCGCTGGCCGCCTGCGCAAGCGCCGCGTGCCGGTGATAACCGATGCGAATGTCCACAAGGCCTGGGGGCCTGTGGTTGCTCATGCCCTGGCCGAGGCCGGCCATGAAGCGGTCTGGCGGATTTTGCCACCGGGCGAATCGTCGAAGAGCTGGGACCAGCTCGCCGCAACAGTCGACTGGCTGCTGGGCGAGGAAGTCGAACGCGGCGATCACATTCTTGCGCTGGGCGGCGGGGTCATCGGCGATCTGACGGGCTTTGCCGCCGCCATCCTCAAGCGCGGCTGCCACTTCATCCAGTTGCCGACCAGCCTGCTCGCACAGGTCGATTCGAGCGTCGGCGGCAAGACCGCGATCAATACCGGCGCGGGCAAGAACCTGGTCGGCGCTTTCCACCAGCCCTCTCTGGTGCTCGCCGATCTCGCCGTGCTTGATACCCTGCCGCCGCGCGAACTGCGCGCGGGCTATGCCGAGGTCGTCAAATACGGCCTGCTCGGCGATGCCGATTTCTTCGCCTGGTGCGATGCGCATGGCGCGGCAATGCTGGCAGGCGACGCAGCCCTGCGCGAATATGCCGTGGCGCAATCGGTCGCTGCCAAAGCGCGGATTGTCGCCGAGGATGAGTTCGAAACCACTGGCAAGCGCGCACTGCTCAATCTTGGCCACACTTTCGGCCATGCGCTGGAGGCCCAGACCGGCTTTGGCGACCGTCTATTGCATGGCGAGGCAGTGGGGCTCGGTATGGTGCTGGCCGCGCGCTATTCAGCGCGCATCGGCCTGATGCCGAAAGCCACCGCCGAGCATGTCGCGCGCCATATTGCCGAGGCGGGCCTGCCGAGTGAACTGGCCGGGCTGGGCCTGAACTGCGACGGCACAGCGCTGACTGCCCATATGCTGCATGACAAGAAAATGGATGCAGGATCGCTGCCCTTCCTGCTGATGAAGGGCATCGGGGCTGCGTTCCTCTCGAAGGAGGTCGATCTGGCTGATGTCGCGCAGTTCCTCGATGCAGAACTGACGCGCAGCTGAATCAGCCGAACAGCGCGACTGCCTGCATGCCCGAGGCAATCGGTTCGCCAGCAGTGTTCCAGATGTCCATGATCTGGCTTGAACAGCCGTTCTCGGCATAGTCTCCGCGGCTTCTGAGCAGCCACCAGCCGTCTTGTGTCCTGGGCGCGGCAGTCAGCAGATTTACCTGCCAGGTCATCGAACTGATCGGCGTGCCGGGGCTGACTAGTGGCATCACGCCCGCTGGCAGCGCATCGGCAATCAGCAGGATTTCGCTCATAGCGTCCAGCCCGGTGCGGTCTTTCAGGCGCACCCATGCACAGGTCTCAGGCTGCTTTGCGTCACTGCGCGGCAGGGCGAAACGGAAATCGAAGTAATTGCGCAGGAACACCGGCATCAACGGATGCGGGCCGCGTGGCGTGGCCTCGTCCACAGCAATCAGCCCAGCTGGCACCGGCCGGTCATTGAAGTGCAGCGTTGTCGCTATCGGTCCCATGAAGACGAAGCCAGCCTGCAGGCCGCACTCGCCTTCGCGCAGCACTTCGGCAGAGATCCATGTCGCGTTCTTGCCCCGCCGCAACACCCGCGCGCGAACCTCAACCTGACCGTATAGCGGTCCCACGAAGTTCACTGTGGCCGAACGCAGAGGCGGCAAGCCAACGCCGCCAGCCTTGACAGCCGCCGTCAGCGCCAGCGCAGTGGAAAGCCCGCCATAAGCCGTGCGGCCCTGATGCCAATCTTCGGGGATGGCGAGCCTGAAACCGTCTGGCAGGCTTTCAGTGACCGCCAATCCTGCAAGAACCCTCATTCCATCTCCAGGATCACCGCATCCACCGCCAAGCTATCGCCCGCCGCTGCGTTGACCACCTTGACGACACCTGACTTCTCGGCGCGCAGGATGTTTTCCATCTTCATGGCTTCCACCACGGCCAGCGGCTGCCCCGCCTCGACCGTGTCGCCTGCTGCGACATTGAGTGAGACCAGCAGGCCCGGCATCGGGCAGATGAGGAAACGCGAAAGATCAGGCGGGATCTTTTCGAGCATGTGCTGCGTCAGGTGGGCAATGCGGGCGGGCAGGATCGAGACCTTGTGGATCGCGCCGCGCGTGGTCATCTTCAGGCCCGTGCGCGTGGTTTCGATCCGCACGCTGATCTCCTCGCCATCGACTTCGGCATGGACGATGCGGTCACCCGGGACATATTCCATCGACAGTTCCAGGCTCGCGCCATCGACCATGACGTCGTCTTCCTCAAGCGTCACTTCATGCCGCACGCCCGCGATATCGACACTCCACGCCCATGGCGGATCGAGCTTTTCGGCAAGCTGGCCATCCACTTCGCGCGCACGGTCAGCCCGCGCAGCAGCGACGAAACCGGCCACTGCAGCGAGCTTGCGGAGCAAGTCCGGCGATGCCGGCGCGCCCTGGAAGCCATCAGGATATTCCTCGGCGATAAAGCCGGTGGTCAGCTCTCCCGAGCGAAATCGCGGGTGCTGCATTATTGCCGAGACGAAATCGATGTTGTGGCCAAGGCCATCAATCTCGAAAGCGTCGAGCGCGGCGATCTGGAGGTCGGCGGCTTCATCGCGCGTCTTGCCCCAAGTCACCAGCTTGGCGATCATCGGGTCATAGAACATCGAGACTTCGCCGCCTTCATAGACGCCATCATCAACCCGCACACCGGCAACACCACGCCGGCCATTCGCCTCGCCGTCGTCTTCCCAACCGGGCACCGACGGGCGATAACGCGAGAGGCGGCCCGTGGAGGGCAGGAAGCCGCGATAGGGATCTTCGGCATATACCCGGTTCTCGATCGACCAGCCGTCGATGCCGATGTCCTTTTGGGCGAACGCCAGCTTCTCGCCGTAAGCCACGCGGATCATCTGCTCGACGAGGTCGATGCCGGTAATCGCTTCGGTGACCGGATGCTCTACCTGCAGGCGGGTGTTCATCTCGAGGAAGTAGAAACTCTCGCCGCTCGGGTCCGCGCCAGAGACGATCAGTTCGACCGTGCCTGCGCTGTAGTAGCCGACCGCCTTTGACAGCGCGACGCACTGCTCGCCCATCGCCTTGCGCATCTTGGGGGTAACAAACGGCGAAGGCGCTTCCTCGACCACTTTCTGATGGCGGCGCTGAATACTGCATTCGCGCTCGTTGAGGTAGAGAATGTTGCCGTGCTTGTCGCCGAGGATCTGGATTTCGATGTGGCGCGGGTTGAGGATGAATTTCTCGATGAACACGCGGTCGTCGCCGAACGAGTTCAGCCCCTCGCGCTTGGTCGCCTCGAAGCCTTCTCGCACGTCCTTCTCGTTATAGGCCAGACGCATGCCCTTGCCGCCGCCGCCGGCAGAGGCCTTCATCATCACCGGATAGCCAATCTCCGCCGAAATGCGCACTGCATGTTCGGTATCCTCGATCTCGCCAACGAAGCCGGGGACGACGTTGACGCCTGCCTTGAGCGCGAGCTTCTTGGACTCGATCTTGTCGCCCATTGCCGCGATTGCATTCACCGGGGGCCCGATGAATTCGATGCCCTCCTTGGCCAGCGCTTCGGCAAACGAAGTGCGCTCCGAGAGAAAACCGTAGCCTGGATGGACGGCTTCCGCCCCGGTCTGCTTGGCCGCCGCGATGATCTTGTCGGCGATCAGATAGCTTTCGGATGCGGGCGACGGGCCGATATGGACAGCTTCATCCGCCATCTTGACGAAAGGCGCACGCGCATCGGCGTCGGAATAGACCGCAATGGTCTTGATACCCATGCGGCGCGCCGTCTTGATGACACGGCAAGCTATTTCGCCGCGATTGGCAATCAGGATCTTTTTGAACATCAGTTATCCGTTTCCACGAGAGACTTGAGTTGCCCGGTGCGTTCGCGCGTAATCCGCGCCATGCACAGGCTGTGCATCATCGGCGCGCCCGAGCCGCCGCGCATTTCGAAGCTTTCGAGCAGGCATTGCTGGCTGCGATATGTCAGCCATGCGCGCTGTGCCGCGAGCAGTGTGGGGAAATAGCCGGGGTCCTTGTCATAGCTCCGGTCAATCCCGCGGTCCTGCGCCTTCATCGCTTCCGAGGTGATCCGCCACTGGCGGTTCATTTCGGCATCGGTGCGCTGATACGCCTCATGCAGGCAAATGTTCATCGGCTGCTGCGGTAGGTCGCTGCAGTCGCGTTCTTGCGGCGCTGCGGCCATCAAGAGCAGTGCTGCGATCACTCGGCAGCTTCCAGCTGACTGCCAACTGGCGGCATGTTGTGGCCGAGCAGGCGCAGCATGTCAGCGGCGCATTCGACCACGTTGCTGCCAGGGCCATAGATGCCTTGCACCCCCGCCTCGCGCAGGTAGTCATAGTCCTGTGGCGGGATGACGCCGCCGGCGACGACTTTGATATCAGGACGGCCTGCGGCCTTCAGGAGGCCGATCAGCTCTGGGATCAGCGTCTTGTGGCCAGCGGCGAGGCTGCTGGCGCCGATGGCGTCAACGTCCTGTTCCAGGGCCAGCTTGCAGGCTTCCTCAGGCGTCTGGAACAGCGGGCCGGAGGTGACATCGAAGCCCATGTCGGTGAAGGCGCTGGCGATCACATTGGCGCCGCGATCGTGCCCGTCCTGGCCCATTTTAGCGACGAGCAGGCGTGGCTGGCGGCCCATACGGCGAGCCACGGCGGCGACGCCTTCGATGACCTGAGCATAGCGCGAATCGTCGGCATAGGCCTTGCCATAGATGCCGGTAACAGGGACGGGCTGTGTGCCATAGCGGCCGAAAGCAATTTCCATCGCATCGGAAATCTCGCCCAGCGATGCGCGGTGACGTGCTGCCTCGACTGCGAGTTCGAGCAGGTTGCCGCCGGCCTTGGCACCCTCGGTGAGCGCACTTAGCGCGGCGCGGCATTTCGCCTCATCACGGGCATCGCGCATTTTCTTCAACCGGGCGATCTGGCCGTCGCGCACAGCGTGGTTGTCGATGCTCAGCGTGTCGAGATGCTCTTCGGTGGCCAGCTTGTATTTGTTGACCCCGACAATGACATCTTCGCCCTTGTCCACCCGAGCCTGACGAGCAGCGGCGGCTTCCTCGATGCGCTGCTTGGGCATGCCGGTGGCAACTGCCTTGGTCATACCGCCGATGGCATCGACTTCCTCGATCAATGCCCAGGCTTCATCGACCAGCTGCGAGGTCAATGCCTCAACGTAATAAGACCCGCCGAGCGGATCGACGACCCGGGTGATCCCGCTTTCCTCGGCAAGCACGATCTGCGTGTTGCGGGCGATGCGTGCAGAGAAATCGGTTGGCAGTGCAATCGCCTCGTCGAGCGCATTGGTGTGCAGCGACTGGGTTCCGCCCAGGGTCGCCGCCATGGCTTCGATGGTGGTGCGAATGACGTTGTTATAGGGATCCTGCTCCTGCAAGCTGACGCCCGAAGTCTGGCAGTGGGTGCGCAGCATCTTGCTCCGCTCGTCCTTGGCGCCCAGTCCATCCATCACCCGGTACCACAGCGTGCGCGCGGCGCGCAGCTTCGAGACCTCCATGAAGAAGTTCATGCCGATTCCGAAGAAGAAGCTCAAACGTCCTGCAAAAGCGTCGATATCCATCCCGGCCGCCATCGCGCGGACGACATATTCCTTGCCATCGGCAATGGTGAAGGCGAGCTCCTGCACGGCAGTCGCCCCGGCCTCGTGCATATGATAGCCAGAGATGGAAATAGAATTGAATTTCGGCATGTTAGCCGAAGTATATGCAATAATGTCCGAAACAATCCGCATCGAAGGTTCGGGCGGATAGATATAGGTGTTGCGGACCATGAACTCCTTGAGGATATCGTTCTGAATGGTCCCGTCGAGCTGCGAGGCGGGCACGCCCTGCTCTTCGCCGGCAACGATGAAGAAGGCCAGAATCGGGATCACCGCGCCGTTCATCGTCATCGAAACCGACATCTTGTCGAGCGGGATGCCGTCGAACAGGATCTTCATATCCTCGACCGAATCGATCGCCACGCCTGCCTTGCCGACATCGCCGACGACGCGCGGATGATCCGAATCATAGCCGCGATGGGTCGCAAGATCGAAAGCCACGGAAAGTCCCTTCTGGCCCGCTGCGAGATTGCGGCGGTAGAAGGCGTTCGATTCCTCGGCAGTGGAGAAGCCGGCATATTGCCGGATCGTCCAGGGCCGGCCCGCATACATGCTGGCGCGCACGCCGCGCGTGAACGGGGCAAATCCCGGCAGTCCCGGATCACCAGCATCTTCCGCCGTATAGAGCGGCTTAATCGCAAAGCCCTCAGGCGTGTTCCAGGTCAGGTCTTTACCTTTGACCTCTTTCGCGGCGGCTGCCTGCCAGTCTTCGATCTTTGCCATATTCCGTCCCTCAGGCCTCCCCCGTCTGGAAGAGGTAATGCAATCAATGCGCGCCTTTCAGCGTCTCCATGATCTCGGTCAGCTGTCCGCCCATATCTTTGGGGTGGACAAAGAAAATCAGCGTGCCGTGCGCACCGATGCGCGGCTCGCCCAGCACCCGCTTGCCCAGACCCTCGAACCAGGTCTTGGCGGCATGGATATCAGGCACTTCGTAGCAGATATGGTGCTGCCCGCCCAAGGGGTTCTTCTCGAGCCACTTGCCCACAGCGCTGTCCGCAGCCGTCGGCTGGAGCAGTTCGATCTGGGTGCCCGCGGTGCCATCTTCTCCGGGCGTGTTGACGAAGCAGACGCGAACCTGCTGCGATTCAAGCACGAACGGCTCGGTGATGTCAGTGGCACCCATCACGTCGCGATAGAACGCAATCGACGCGTCGAGATCGGGGGTTGCAACCCCGATGTGGTTGAGACGACCCAGCTTCATTCCGCCGCCTCTTGCATCTCGACCAGGCCATCGCAATTCTCGATGATCAGCGCGATGCCCTGCCCGCCGCCGATGCACATGGTCATCAGCGCATAGCGCCCGCCGATGCGCTTGAGCTCATAGGCGGCCTTGACGGTGAGGATCGTGCCGGTAGCGCCGACCGGATGGCCAAGCGAAATGCCTGAACCGTTGGGATTGAGCTTGTCGCGGTCGAAACCCAGTTCCTTGGCAACGGCGAGCGCCTGTGCGGCGAATGCCTCGTTGGCCTCGATCACGTCCATGTCTTCGAGCTTCAAACCGGCGCGCTTCAGCGCGATCGGCACTGCCTTGATCGGCCCCTCGCCCATGTATTCGGGCTCGACGCCGGCATAGCCCCATGAGACGATCCGCGCCATCGGCGTCAGCCCGCGCTTGGCGACCTCGGTGGCCGTCGCCAGCACCACGGCAGCGGCACCATCGTTGATTCCGGAGCTGTTCGCCGCCGTCACCGAGCCATCGGCCTTGAACATGGGCTTCAGCGCCGAGACCGATTCAATAGTGGTATCGGCGCGGACATGCTCATCGGTATCGAAAACTTGCGTACCTTTGCGGGTCTTGATCTCGACGGGCAGGATCTGCTCCTTGAACCGCCCCTCGGCGATCGCGCGAGCAGCGCGCAAGTGGCCGTCGACTGCCAGCTGGTCCTGCTGCGCACGGGTCACCT
>CAXNKI010000038.1:0-8440 GCA_964202645.1 Alphaproteobacteria bacterium
CGAGCACGGTTTCGAGCAGGCGGGCGTTGCGCTCGAGGCTGAGCTTGTCGATCTTGGGGGCCGAATTGGGCGGCGGATCATCGAGCAGGTCGAGCGGGGGCAATTTGTAGCTGTCGAACAGGTCGCTTTGGCGGCTCTGGCCAGTGAACTGCGCGGGCTTTGTCGTGCTGGCCGCATCGCTGATTTCGGGCGGCTTGCGTGGGTTCTCGAGCGGGGTGAAGGCGGCCTTGCCGGGCTTCATCCGCTTTTCGCGCGCCGGCACCAAGGTCTCGCCTTCGCTGGTGGGCGCGCGGCGCAGCAGGCTCGGCAAGGTGAGCAACATGCCCCAGTCGATTGCAAAGACCCGGCCTGCCAGCACAGCCCCACCGGCCAGGCAAGCAAGTGCTGCGCCGAGGATCGCCCACATTTGCGCTCCTTCAGGCAGCATTCCGGCACCGGTGCGGATCGCGCCTGCGCCCAGCAGTCCGGCAACACCGCCGAATGAAGCAGGCAATGAGCCGCCCGGCCGGGTGAAGGTCAGCGAGAGCACTGTGCCCAGCAACAGCATGGCGATCAGCAGCAGGGCCAGCGGCCGCCACCAGCGCTGGTCGACATGCGCCACCAGCCCGTCATCTTCCTCGGCAAAGCGCCAAAGCTTGCGCGCGAAAACATAAAGCAGCGGCAGCAGCAGCACCGAAACCAGTCCGAACAGTGTCAGCGATGCATCCGCCGCCCATGCGCCTGGCGCGCCCATCCAGTTCTCAACTGCGCCGCCGGCAGCTGTCGACGAAGAAGCATCGGTCTGGTGATAAGTCGCGAGTGCCACGCCAAGGAACACCATGCCTGCAAACAGCAGGATGGCACCGCCCAGCTCGGCGCTGCGCCGCAGCGCGCGGCGGACCAGCGCGTTCCAGTTTGCAGTGCCAAGCCGCTGCTTCGATTGCCCAAGCGCGCGTGTCGCCATGATCGTTTCCCCGTTCTGGCGCGCATCATGCGCCAGTCAGTGACTCCGCGTCAAGAATCCTTAGGGAATCTGGCGAGTCGCTCCGTCGCAAATATCACTCGCAAAGACCGTCTACAGCTGCCCAGAGTGCGTGTTTCAAGCGGTCAGCCGAACGCCGGGTCATGCCGCCGAGCGCGATCACTGGCACTTTTGCGTGTGCTGCGATCAGGCGGAAGCGCAGCGGCCCGAGCGTGGCAGCGCCCGGATGCGATCGGGTGGGATAGACCGGCGAGAGCAGAACCGCATCGGCCCGCGCGCCGCTGGCTGCTGCCAGTTCCCGCAGCGAATGAACCGTGACCAGCCGGGGCAGTGCAGGGCCGCCCGTCAGCAGCCGCGCGGGGCCATAGGCCGCATCCGCGCCCCAACGCCGCGCCGTGGCCGGGCTTCCTGAGAGGGCGACCATGTGGCCATGGCTGCGGGCGAGGTGCTTGAGCCTGGCAAATCGCTTGCGCCGCTCGGCGGGCGGCAGGTGATAATGCCGGAACACCAGCCCCGACCCGCGTGGCAACCGCGCCAGCGTCCGCTCAAGCACAGCATCATTGCGGGCATCGCTGATCAGCCAGACTTGGGGCAATGCAGGCTGGCGCTTGGTCATGTCCGCGCTATAGCACCGCGCCATGGATCAGCCAGAAGTCAGTAATGCGCAGAATGGGCGCCTCGCCGAAATTGAGACCCGCATCGCCGCTGCCGCAAGGCTTGCCCGGCGCGAGCCCAGCGACGTCACCCTGATCGCCATCAGCAAGACGCACCCGGCGGAGCGCATCGCCCCGCTGATCGAGGCTGGCCAGCGCGTATTTGGCGAAAACCGGGTGCAGGAAGCCGCGGAAAAATGGCCTGTGCTGCGTGAGGCCCACCCGGACATCGCCCTCCACCTCGTCGGCCAGCTGCAATCGAACAAAGCGGATGAAGCTGTCGCGCTGTTCGACTGCATCCATTCGCTAGACCGCAGCTCGCTGGTCGCCGCACTGGCAAAGGCAATGGACAAGGCGGCAAGGCAAGTGCCCTGCTTCGTCCAGGTCAACATCGGCGCCGAAGAGCAGAAAGGCGGCTGCGCGATTGCCGATCTGCCCTCGCTGCTGGCTCAGGCTCGCGCAGCGGCAATCCCGCTTGCCGGGCTGATGTGCGTGCCCCCGCTGGGCGTGGAAGCCGCGCCCTATTTCGCGCTGTTGGCCAAGCTGGCGAATGATAACGGGCTGGCCGGGCTCAGCATGGGCATGAGCGATGATTTCGAGACCGCCGTGATGCTGGGCGCAACGCATGTCCGCGTCGGCTCGGCGCTGTTTGGCGCGCGGGGCTGAGGGGCTGCCCTCCCTAATTGATGATCAGCGCCGCCGAGTTGATATTGTAGCCCGCCAGCAGCAGTTCTTCGCCCTCGCGCTTGTAGGTGAAGGTCTCCTGCGCGGCTCCCTTCTCGAACTTCGTGTTGCGCGCAATCATGACGAATGTGCCCTGCGGCGTGGTGTTCATCCGCCAATTGTTCTGCTCCGAAGATTCGACCTTGCCGAGCTTGCGATGCACGGCGGCAAGAAGCTGCTGGAATTCCTTTTCGGAGGTGGCCTTGCGAAAGACTGGAGAGGTTTCCTTCCAGATTTCGTCGAAGCGCTCGCTGTCGAGATCGGCATGAAACACGCTAATCTTGGCGTCGGAATCGCCGAACGCCTGCTTGACGCCGCAAGCGCTTGCCAGACTGAGCGCGAGCATGGCCAGAATGAACCGCCATTTGAACATCTGATTTCCCCCTTTGGATCGCAATCCGGATGACAGTGGATCCGATTTCACCCCATTGCCCACGCTCAGCCTATAATTCCTCGAATCACCCCCGGCAGCAACCGCAACTCCACCATCCGGTCCAGCCAGCCGAGCAGGGCCTCCAGACTGTCGCGGCACCCGGCGAAGCCCGCCTGCCGCAATTTGATCGTGCTGAGCAGCACCGGCACGGGCTTGGCAGCAAGCCGCGCACTGAGGAGCAGGTCGGCGTAGTGGTGCGATTCCCCGAGGAGGTCGGCGAGTGCGTGCAGGCGGAGGCCGTGCCGCTTGGCAAGGCCGGTCCATGCGTCCTGCACCTCCGGTTCTGCGAAGAATGCCGCGAGGCTTGCTGGCGCCGGGTCGGCGGCGGGGAGGGCGAGTTGGTCGGCAATACGGGGCCAGGCGAGGGCGGGGACAAGAACGTCGCCATTGGTCAGGTTGAACGTCTGGTTGGCGGCGGCGGGGGCTTTGGCGGCCCAGGCGAAGGCTTCGGCGAGCAGCGCAGTGTCGGCCATTTCCCAAAGCGACGCGGGATCGCCGGGGTAAGCGAAAGGCCGGTCCATTTCGCGGCAGAGCGCCGCATAGGCGCCGATCGGCAGCACCGGGTTCATTGCCGCGCCGGGGGCGCTGCCCAGCAGAACTTGCGGGCGGAAGATCGTCCAGGCGAAGCCAGCCTCGGCGGCGCGGCGGCGGGCGTGGTCCTCGTGCAGCCAGTAGAAACTGGGATGATCGTCGCGCGGCTGGTCTTCGCAGGCCGGAACCATGACATCGTGGCGGTGCGCGCCATAGGCCTTGGTGCCTTGCAGCAGGCTGACGTGGCGCAGGCTGCCGCTGTCCGCCAGCGGATCTAGCAGGTGCGCAAACATCGCGCCGTTGGCGGCGATCAACGCCGCATCGCCCCAGCCGCCGACCAGACCCGGCGCCTCGGCGACGGCAGCATAGATCAGGTGGGTGACTGGCGGCAGGCCGGCGACGGCGCGGCGGCAGGCCTCGGCATCGCTCAGGTCAGCTGCGACATGCGCGTACTGCAGGCCATCTGCCAAGACCGGTCGCCGCCGCGAAAGCGCCGTGACCTGCCAATCGCCTGTCTGCACAAAATGCTCGACCGCACCGCTGCCGATCACGCCGCTTGCGCCTGCGATGAGCACATGGCCTGCCTGCCGGGGCATCGCCGCGCGCTCAGCCAGCGCGTCGCGTGAATGTCAGCGGCAAGCTGGCAATCGTCTGCGTGGCGAGCGTCGGCAGATTGGCCAGCTCATTCTGCGGCACCGCCAGCCTGATCCCGTCCAGCCGCCGGATGATCTCCTGCGCGGCCAGTTTGATCTCCATCCGCGCCAGCGCCATGCCGACGCATTTGTGGATGCCGGTGCCGAAAGTGAGGTGGGTGCCGAGGTTGGGGCGCTCGATGTTCAGCTCGCGGGGGCTCGGGAATTTCGCATCGTCGTCGTTGGCCGAGGCATAGAGCACGCAGAGCTGGGCCATTGCGGGCACGCTTGCGCCGCCAAGCTCCACATCCTTCATCGCCGTCCGGAACAGCCCGTGGACGGGGGGCTGGAGCCGCAGCACTTCCTCGACGAACCGGTTCATCACGCGGTCGTTGTCGACCTCTGCAAACAGGTGGTCCGCGAGATCGGGATTCGAGGCGAGGATCAGCAGGACATTTCCGATGGCCGCCGCAGTAGTGTCGTTGCCGGCAATCAAAAAGCCGCGGATGGTGGAAACCTGTTCGGCAAAAGACAGTTTCGGATTGGCGTCATCTGCCAATTCGGCGTGGACAATGTCCGAGATCATGTCTTCGCGGGGGGAGGCCTCGCGCATGCGGATGTAGCGGATGATGTAGTTCTGCAGTTCGCACATGACGGCGGCGTTTTCGAGCATGCCTTCGCGGTCCTGCATCCGGCCGATCTGGTCGAGCACGGCCTTGGTCCATGCGGCGACCTTCTCCGCGCCGACTTCGGCCCAGTCGAAGCCCAGTTGTTCGCAGATGACGTGAGCGGTGAGCGGCGCGCCGATGTCGAGCATGCCGTCGGCCTGGCCCTTGTCCGCTACCCCTTCGATCAGATCGACGATGATCTGGCGCATGCGCGGCTCGAGGTCTTTGACCCGGTGCGCGGTAAAGGCTTTTTCGGTGAGGCGGCGCAGGCGGGTGTGGGCGGGCGGATCAATGGCAAGGTCGCGGATGAAGCCGCCGCCGTCGCGCTCCAGGATCGCGGCGAATTCGGCGAGGTTTTCGCCGCCGTAGCGGTCCTGATAGCCGTGTTCGAGCGAGTAGGTCTCGTCGTCCTGAAGCACGGTTACGCAATCGGCGTAGCGCGTCACCAGCCACAGATCGAGGCCGGGGTCGTAATAGACCGGCTGCGAGGCGCGCAGTGCCCGATAGAAGGGGAAGGGATCGTTGCGGATCGCCTCGTCAAGTCGGGTTTCGCCGCCTTTGAGGGCCAGCACGGGATATTCGCTCACTCGTGGCCTCCCATATAAGGCCGCACTTTCCAGCCACTGGTGTCGTGGCCAGCGAGGCCGATGAGGCCATCGGAAGCGCCATCCATGATCTCGCCCCAGCGCGCCGCGATGGTTTCGATGGTGTGATCGCGGTCGGTAATGCCGGGGGTGCGCGCCATGTAGTGACGGAAGATCTCTCCGCCAACGGATTCGATGCATTCGCCGGTGACTGGGCAGCTTTCGTGGGCGAGGAAGGCGACGGCTGGCGAGGAGAGCTCAGGTGGCAGGTTGTCGCGCGAGTATTCCAGAAGCGGGGAATCGGCTTGCAGCGTGGCTGCAACCATCCGGGTGAAAGCACCGGGATTGACCGCATTGGCCTTGATGCCGAGGGGTATGCCTTCGGTGGCGAGCGTGCGCGTCAGCGACCACAGCCCGCCTTTGGAAGAGGCATAGGCGGCCTGATTGGCATAACCGGCCATTGATCCCGAGGTGATGTTGACAATGCGGCCATAGCTCGCCACCTTCATGTGCGGCCAGGCGGCGCGGGCAAGGTAGTATGGGCCCAACAGGTTGACTTCGATGTGAAGCCGGAAGTCGGCGGGGGTCATTTCGTCGATGGCAGCGGCGATCGATACGCCGGCGTTGTTGATGACAATGTCGAGGCTGCCGTAAGCATCGAGAGCGGTCTGCACGATTGCAGCGGCACCATTTTCGTCGGCAACCGAATTTGTATCGGCGACGGCTTTGCCGCCGGCCTCGCGGATTTCCGCCGCGATGGCTTCGGCGCTGGCCTGCCCTTCATAGTGCGGCGCTTTGCTGATGCCGATGTCGTTGACCACGACATTGGCCCCGCGGCTGGCGAGCAGCAGGGCATGGGCGCGGCCAAGGCTGGGATTGCCGCCTGCACCGGTGATGATGGCGGTGCGGCCGTCGAAACGGAGCGGGGTCATCGGCTCGTAATCGCGCCGTCGACGGCAATCGCCTGTCCGTGCATGAAGCTCGCGTCCTCGCCCGAGAGCCACAGCACAGCCGCGCCGATTTCCTGCGGCTCGCCGAGGCGGCCAAGCGGTGTGGTGACGACGAGCTGGTCGATCAGGTCCTTCATCGGACCGTTCTGGGTCATCGGCGTGCGGATCATGCCGGGGCAGACCGCGTTGATGCGGATGCCCTGCCCGGCATATTCGAGCGCGGCGGTCTTTGTCAGTCCGACGACGCCGTGCTTTGAGGCAGAATAGGCGCCGCAGGTTGCCGCGCCGCGCAGGCCGGCGGTCGAGGCGCAGTTGACGATGGTGCCGCCGCCCTGAGCCAGCATTTGGGGAATCAGATGGCGCATGACATGGAACGTGCCGGTCAGGTTGATGCCGATGATCCGGTGCCAGTTTTCCATCGTGCAGTCGGCGGTGAACTTGCCGGTTTCGCCGTCGATCCCCGCAGCGTTGAACGCCGCGTCGATCCGGCCGAACTTCGCAGCTGCGCCCTCGACAGCGGCCTTGACCGAGGCATCGTCAGCCATATCGCAGACAAACGAGGCGCTGGTCCCGCCCGCCTTGGCGATATTGGCTGCGGTCTCATCGAGCCCCGCCTGTGAAATGTCGGCCAAGGCCACGGAATAACCGCGCGCGGCAAACAGCTGCGCGGTGGCGCGCCCGATTCCGGACGCAGCCCCTGTGACGAATGCTACCTTGCCTGTCATTGCTCTCTCCCTCATTCAAGCTTTGCGGCAGACTTGCATAAGGGACGACGAGTCGCCAGCGACAAGAGAGCGAGAGGATGACTGAAGCAGAACCGCCTTCTACGATTCCGGCCCAGTTTGCCGCCACTGTCGCAGCGCGCGCGGGCCGTGATGCCGTCGCGACCATCGCCGAGACGATCACCTATGCCGAGCTTGACCGGCGCAGCGGCGCATTGGCACGGGCCTTGTTGGCCTCGGGCGCAGGCAAGGGCACGCGGCTTGCGCTGCTCGCGCCCGACGGCATTTTCTGGGTCACGGCCTTCCTCGCTGCCTTGCGCATCGGCGCGCTGATCACATGCTGCTCGACGCTGTGCACGCCGAAGGAGCTGGCGCACATGCTGCGCCACAGCGATGTGCAATTCATGCTGTCGGCACGGCGCTTCCTGGGCCACGACTATGCGGATAAGCTGCTCGCGGCCTTTCCCGATCTGGCGGACTGCACACCGGGCACGCTTCGCAGTGCCGAGGCGCCGTTTCTTCGCGCTGTGTGGTTTGATGATGCCTCAGGGCTGGGCTGGTCCGCCGACCACGCGGACCTGCTGGCGCAAGCGGACGAGGTTTCGCTGGCGCTGCTTGGCCAGGTCGAAGCACAGGTCGCGGCGTCTGACGATGCCGTGATCGTCTATACTTCTGGCAGCACCTCGCTGCCAAAGGCGGTGATCCATTCGCAGTGGAACGTCACGAGGCATCCGCCTGAACTGGCGAAGCTGTTTCTGATCAAGCCCGATGACCGCATGCTGCCGATGCTGCCTGCCTTCTGGCTGGGCGGCATGGCGATGGCGATGCAGGTGCTGAGCCAGGGCGCCTGTCTGGTCTATCCCGCCTCGCCCGATCTGGAGGTGATTGCCGAGACGATCAAGGCCTTGCAGGTCAACCGGCTGAACGGTTGGGGCGATGGTCTGGCGAAGCTGCGCGGGCTTGCCCCCGAGCGCGGCATCGACATCGACGCCATCGTCGGCCTCGGCCACTTCCGTGATCAGGCGGGCGAGCTGATCCCGCCTGAATTCCAGTCCGGCATGCTCGGCATGAGCGAGACGTTCGCGCCGCACAGCGCCGAGCCGCTCAACTTTCGCATGCCGGCGGACAAGCCATACTGCTGCGGCCGTCCGGTGGGCGGGTATGAGCGACGCATTGTCGATCCGGAGACTGGCGCGGTGCTTGGGCCGGGCGAAGTGGGCGAGTTGCAGTTGCGCGGCGGGGCGCTGATCACTGGCATGTACAAGCGGCGACGCAGAGAAGTGTTCACCGCCGATGGCTTCTACCCCACCGGCGACCTGTGCCGCATAGACGCTGACGACTTTCTCTATTTCGTGGCCCGCCGGAACGACATGATCAAGACCCGCTCGGCCAATGTCTCGCGGCTGGAAGTGGAAGCGGCGCTCAACGCCTTGCCGGACGTTGCCATAGCGGTCGTGACCGGGCTGGACGATGCCGAATTTGGCCAGGTGGTCGCTGCCGCCGTCCTGCCCGCGCCGGGTGCCAGCCCGAGCGCGGAAAGCCTGCGCGCCGCGCTGCGCGAGGAGATATCCAGCTACAAGGTG
>CAXNKI010000039.1:0-8414 GCA_964202645.1 Alphaproteobacteria bacterium
TCCGGTCGCCGTTACCGCGCTCAGCGGTGACAAGCTGGAAGGCCAGGGCGGGATCAATCTCGAGACCGCGCAGACCATCATCCCGACGCTGAATATTCAGAAGTCGGGCACGACGCTGAACCAGTCGATCTACATGCGCGGCGTCGGCACCGCGACCTTCTCGATTGCCGCCGAGCCGAGCGTTTCGACCGTCGTCGATGGCGTGGTCTATGCCCGCGCCGGTGAGGCCTTCTCCGATCTCGTGGACATTGAACGCCTCGAAGTTCTGCGCGGCCCGCAAGGCACTCTGTTCGGCAAGAACGCCTCAGCCGGTGCGATCAATATCGTTACCCGCCGCCCGGGCGACAAGCTCGGCGGTTCTGCGGAGCTGAGCTATTTCGACAGCAACGAAGTGCGCGGGCGCGTTTCGCTGGACGCACCGCTTTCGGAAAATGTGCGCACCCGCTGGGTGGGCTTCTACACTGAATATGACGGCAACATCATGAACGTCGCCCCCAACGTGAACAGCCGGGTTAACGGCTACAAGCGCTGGGGCCTGCGCGGCACCGTGGTCGCCGATCTTTCGCCCGACGTGAAGCTCACCGTCATCGGTGACTACCGCAAGGCCAAGGACGATTGCTGCGCCCAAGTCATCGGCACGGCCGGCACCGGCCTTGCCTTCCAGGTGCTGCCGACGCCGCTCGGCGCGGACAGCCGCACCATCAACCAGAACCTCGTCACCCGCACCGATGAGGAGAGCTGGGGCCTGTCCGCCCAGCTCGATGCCGAACTCGGCGAGCATTCGCTGACCTCGATCACCGCCTATCGCGAATGGAAGAACACCGAGACCCGCGACGGTGACTGGCTCCCCCAGGCATACATCGGGCTCAATCAGCTGCATGATTCGGGGCCGCAACAGGCCAAGACATTCAGCCAGGAACTGCGCCTCGCCTCGCCGACCGGCAAATTCATCGAATACCTGTTTGGCGCCTATTATTCGCATGCGGTGAACGACCGAGTGTTCACCCGCAACGTCACGCTTTGCTCATCGGCGGTGACGCCGGCGCCTACGGTGCCCACCCCGTGCACCAGCCCGCTTGCCACGAATGTGCGCAACTTGAGCGGCGCGGCCCCGCACGGTGCCAAGTTCGACAACTTCGCAGTTTTTGGCAACGCCACGATCAACGTCAGCGAAGCCTTCCGCCTGATCGGCGGGTTGCGGCTTACCGTCGACAATCTCAACGTGTATCACAGCCGCACTTCGGTTGGTCTCGATGTAAACGCGGCGGGTGCGCAAGTGGCGACTGGTGGGATCAACCCGTCGTTCGGGCCATTCACCAGCGAGATCAAGACCACCAATCTTTCGGGCCGCGCCGGATTGCAGTATGACATTGGTCGCAACGTCATGGCCTATGGGACTTACACGCGCGGCTACAAGGGCCCTGGCTTCAACATCTTCTTCGGCCTTGGCGCGACTGGCGTGCTGCCGGTCGAAGCGGAAACCTCCAACGCCTTCGAAATCGGCCTCAAGAATACCCTGTTTGATGGCAAGGCGACGCTGAACCTCGCCGCCTTCTACACCAAGTTCGACAACTTCCAGGCGAACAACCCCGATCTGGTTGCCGGGGTAGTGGTCAGCCGCTTCACCAATGCCGGCAAGGTTTCGACCCGCGGTTTCGAGCTTGATTTCAACGCAGTGCCGATCCCCGGCCTGACCATCACCGGCGGCCTTGCCTATACCGATGCCCGCGTCGATGCCTTCAAGGCAGTCGCCGGGGCCAATCCGGCAGACATCATCCCTGCCGGCACGCCGCTGCTGTTCGCGCCCAAGTGGAAGGGCACTTTCGGCATCGATTACCGCACCACCGTCACAAGCGGCATCGACCTGTTCCTCGGCGGACAGGCCTCGGCCCAGGGCAAGCAGCTCTCGATTTTCTCGCCCAACGCCGCGCTTCGCGATCTGGGCACGATCGATGGCTATGAACTGGTCAACGTGCAGGCGGGCTTCGGCGACAGTGAAGACAAGTGGCGCGTGATGTTCCAGGTGCGCAACCTGTTCGACAAGAGCTACGTCGCGCACAAGGAAAGCGGCGGTCCGGGCGGCTCGATCCGCTTCCAGATCCCGCGCGATGCCGATCGCTATTGGGGCGTGTCGGGCCGCATCAACTTCTAAGGGGTTGGATGATGCCTGAAATTCGGCGGCGCATGTCCCGGCTCTGGCCCCTGCGGTCATGGCAGCCATGCCCGCCGGACCGGCGCGCGCGCGGCCATTGCCTGCAAGTGCCGCGCGCATGACCCGCCTTTCGGCGCGTCTGCGCTGGACGCTGTTCGGCCTGCTGTGCCTGGCCGGCGTGTTCAATGCGATGGACCGGCCGATCATCGCCATCCTCAAGCCCGACATGTCGGCCGATTTCGGCTGGACCGATGCGGATTTCGGCAATCTGGCCTTCATCACCCAGATGGCCGCCGCTTTCGGTTTCCTGTTCACTGGCTGGATCGTAGATCGCATCGGGGTGCGGCGATCGATGATTGCCGGGGTGAGCACATGGAGCCTGGCGGCCATCGCGCACGGCTGGGCGCTTTCGGCCTGGCAGGTGGTCGGCGCGCGAATCGGGCTGGGCGCGACCGAGGCGGTGCAGACCCCGCTGACGATCAAGACCATCGCGACCCTGTTCGAACCGGACAGGCGATCGCTGGCGGTCGGCGCCAACACGGCGATCGCCGCGCTGGGCACGATCGCCTTGCCTTTCTTCGTCCCGGCGCTGGCCGCTGCGATCGGCTGGCGGGGCGCGATGATCTTTGGCGGGGTCGCTGGGTTCGTCACACTCGCCTTCTGGCTCTGGCTGGCGCGCGGAGTGAAGTTTAACGATGGCGCGGTCGATCCCAGCGAGGATGGCGGCGCGGACGATGGCAGCAGCTACGGCGCCATCCTGACCAACATCAAGACCTGGGCGATCGTCATTGCCAAGGCCATGTCGGATGCCACCTGGTGGCTGATGGGCTTCTGGCTGCCTGATTATTACCGCCGCGTCTGGGGCCTGAGCACCGAAGATCTGGCGGTGCCGCTGGCGCTGGCTTTCATCGGCTCGGGCGCCGGGGCGCTGCTGGCTGGCTGGCTTTCGACCCGCCAGCTGGAACGCGGCTGGCATGTCAACCGGGTCCGCAAGACCGTGATGCTAGTTTCCGCATTGGTCGTGCTGCCGCTGCCGCTGGTCCTCTCGTTCAATTCGTTCTGGCCGGTCGCCGTGATGATGGGTGTGGTGATGGCGGGGCACCAGGGCTTTTCGCTCTCGCTTTTTTCGATCATCACCGATGTCGTCCCGCGCGCCAAGGTCGGCCGGGTCACCGCCTTTGGCGCCTTCTGCGGCAACATGGGCGGGGCGGCGATCTCGCTGGTGACCGGCATGGTGCTCACCGCGGGGCTGGGCTTCACGCCGCTGTTCGTCTTCGCCGCGGTATCCTATCTGCTCGCGCTGGGCTGGCTGCATCTCCTGTTGCCGCGGATCGAGCGCGCCGAGCCGGCATGAACGGGCCATCCTTGCGGATTGACTGGGATGCGCTTCCGCATGGCGGCGACCTGTTCGGCGAGATCCACCTCTCGGAAACGATGGCCCCCCCGCCGCCGGTGGAGAGGCCCTCGATCTGGCCCGGTCTGGCACTGTGCGTTGTGGCAGCAGCTTCGGCGGCCTGGCTTTCCGAACATTATGGCTTCCCGATCATGCTGCTGGGGCTGCTGGTCGGACTTTCGCTCAATTTCATTACCCGCGATCCCGCCACGCACCAGGGCCTCGATTTTGCCTCACGCACCTGCTTGCGCGCCGGGATAGTGCTGCTGGGGCTGCAAGTCAGCGCTGCTCAGATCGGCGCGCTGGGCGCGGAGCCCTTTGCTGCGCTGCTGGCGGTCATGGGAGTGACCATTCTGGCCGGCGTTGCCGGCGCACGGGCGGTGGGGCAGAGCCGCCATGCCGGCCTGCTGGCAGGCGGATCGACAGCGATTTGCGGGGCCAGCGCGGCGCTGGCGCTCTATGGCGCGATCGGCAGGGAGCGCTTGAGTCAGGCGCAGTTCGCGCTGACGCTGGTGGGGATTTCGCTCGCCAGCGCCTTTGCCATGTCGGTCTACCCCGCAATTGCCGGCGAACTGGGGCTGAGCGACCGACAGGCAGGATTCCTGATCGGTGCCTCGGTCCACGATGTCGCGCAGGCAATCGGCGGCGGCTATGCTTTCTCCGACGCGGCGGGCAGTTATGCGACAATCGTCAAGCTCTCGCGGGTCGCCCTGCTGGCGCCGGTGGTGCTTGTGGTCAGCCTGATGTTGGGGGCGGGGGAGGAGACTGCGGCGCGGCCATGGTGGCGCCGGCTGAGCCTGCCGTGGTTCATTGCCGCTTTCCTCGCGGCAGTGGGCTTGAATTCGGTGATGAGCCTGCCGCCGCAAGTCGGGGGCTATGCTCTCACCCTTTCAAAAGGCCTGCTGCTGCTCGCAGTGACGGCCACCGCAATGCGCTCGCGCATGGACCTGCTGATGGAAATGGGGTGGCGCGCAACCGTGCCGGTAATCACCGCGACATGCGCGAGCTTCGCCGCAGCGCTGGTCTGTGCGCTGACCTTGCTCTAGAATGCGCTGGCGAAAGTCTTGTCCGGACCCGTGGGTAAGCTGGTGATCCGCGCGATCACGCTCGCTGTGTGCGCCGCTTCATCGCCCCATGCACTGCGCAGCGCCATGATCCGCTTGAGGAAGAAGTGGACGTCGACCTCCCAGGTCATGCCCATCGCGCCGTGGACTTGCACCGCAGTGCGCGCGGCGAGGTCGGCGGCGGCGCCGGCGGCGATCTTGGCGTGGGCAAGGCGGGCAAGCGCGGCTGGCGTGCCAAGCGGCAATTCGGCTGCGGCCGCGTAGACCACGGGGCGGGCGAATTCGACCTTGACCTGTGCCGAGGCGAGCAAGTGCTTGACCGCCTGATAGGAACCGATGGGCTTGCCGAACTGATTGCGATCCTTGGCATAAGCCACGGAGATATCGATGCAGCGCTGCGCGAGGCCGATCATCTGCGCGGCGGCGAGCAGCGCGCCCCGCGCGGCGGCATCGCCCCAGTTGCCGGAGACGCGCGTTGCAGCGGTGGGAGTCCAGCTGGCAGTGAACATTCGGCGGAAGGGATCGAAACTTTCCTTGCGCTCGAGCTTCACATCAATGCGCTCGACCAGATGCACCTCATCGCAATGCGCCAGCAGCAAGGCTACCGCGCCGTCGGCATCTGCGATCAGCCGGTTGGCCGGATGGCCGACTGCCAACACATTGCCGCCAATGGCGGAGGCCAGCAGGCCCTTGTCATCTTCCAGTGCGGCGAGCAGCGGAATGGTGATTCCGGCAAGTTCGACCAGCGGCTCGGGCAGGCCGACATAGCCTGCCGCCTCGGCAATCCCGACGAAATCGGCGAGGCCGAGGCCCATGCCGCCCTTGTCCTCTGGCGCCAGCATGCCGAGCAGGCCCATCTCGGTGATGGTCTGCCAGCGGTCCTCGTCGCGCGGGGCGCTGGTTTCGAGCAGGCGGCGCAAGTCGGCCGGTGTGCAGCTCTCTGTGAGCATCTCGCGTGCGGCTTCATTGATCGCCCGCTGGTCTTCGGTGAAGGCGAAGAACACGGGCCCTATCCTTTCGGCAGGCCAAGCATGCGCTCGGCGATGATGTTGCGCTGGATCTCGTTCGACCCGGCATAGATCGGTCCGGAGAGTGCGAAGATATAGTCATCGAGCCAGCCCTGGGACTGGCCGATCAACTCGCCCTCCTCGCCCAGAATGTCCATTGCAGCCGAAGTCATGGCGATATCGAGCTCGGACCAGAAGATCTTGTTGGTCGAGCTCTCCGGGCCAATCTTGCCGCCGGCATCAAGCCGCGAGACCATTGCATAGATCGCCAGCGCATAGGCTTCGGCGTCCATCCAGCATTGCGCGACCCGCTCCGCCATCGAGGCGGGCAGCCGGTCCTTGCGCTCCTCATAAAGCGCGATGAGCCGCGAAACACCGACCTGATAGCGCGCCGGCGAGCGCAGCAGAAGTCCGCGCTCGAACCCGGCGGTCGCCATGCACACGGCCCAGCCCTGGCCTTCATCGCCGAGGCGGTCGGTGGCAGGCACGCGGACGTTGTCGAGGAAGATTTCGGCGAACACCAGCTCGCCGTCCATCCGCGCGATCGGGCGGCGGGTGACGCCTTCGGCACCCAGCGGAAACAGGATCAGGCTCATGCCCTTGTGGCGCTCACTGCCTGGCTCGCGGAACAGGCCGAAAGCCCAGTCGGCAAACACCGCGCGGCTCGACCATATCTTCTGACCATTGAGAATGTAGTCATCGCCGTCACGTGTGCAGGTCGAGCGGACGCCGGCAAGATCGCTGCCTGCGCCAGGCTCAGACCAGGCCTGCGCCCAGACGTCATCTCCCGCCGCCATGCGGGGGAGGAAGCGTGCCTTCTGTTCGGGCGTGCCGAATTCCATCAATGTCGGGCCGAGCAAGAAGATACCGTTTTGGTTGACCCTGGTCGGCGCCTTGGCGCGGTAGTATTCCTCTTCGAAGATCAGCCAGCGGGTGTAATCAAGATTTCGCCCGCCGAGTTCCTCGGGCCAGGTGACCATGCCCCACCGGCCCTCATTGAGCTTGCGCTCCCACATCCGGTGCGCCTCGAAACCCTCGGTCGTGAGGTCGAACGAAGGCAGCGGATGTGGCGGCACATTCGCCTCCATCCAGGCGCGCACTTCTGCGCGGAAGGATTGTTGTTCGGAGGTGTATTCGAGTTTCACTCGCCCTTCTTTCCTGTGGCTGCGGCGGCTTCGGCCTGCTTTTTATTCGCCGCCGCCATCGCCTTGGCATCCAGGCCAGCGATCGAGCTGCCCATGGTGAGGTCGTTCTGGGCATGGGCGAAGTGGTGCATATGATAGACGGCAGTCATCGCCGCGCTCTTGCCGCGCAGCTCCTCGACGTGGTTGACCGCTTGCTTGGTCAGCCAGTTGCCAAGCCGCGGCTGGGCGGCGAGCTTGGCCGCAATGGCCTCGACTTCGGCGCGCAAGACATCGCGCGGCACGACCTTGTTGACCATGCCGAAGGAATAGGCGCGGGCTGCGGGCATGCGTTCGCCCAGAAGCAGGAATTCCTTGGCGACGCGCGGCGGCAGTTCATAGGCGTGGGCGAAATATTCAACCCCGGGGATGCCCATGCGCACGACCGGATCCTGGAAGAATGCGTCTTCGCTGGCGATGATCAGATCGCAGACCCAGGCGAGCATTAGCCCGCCCGCGATGCATGCGCCTTGCACCATCGCCACGGTCGGCTTGGGGGCTTCGCGCCAGCGCTTGCACATGCCGACATATTGCTCGGCCTCGCGGGTATAGAGCAGTTCGGCCGCAGGCTTGTTGGTGTGGCCGGGGATCAGCAGGCGGTTGTCGAACTCCTTGTGCAGATCTCGCCCAGGCGTGCCGATGTCATGCCCGGCGGAGAAGTGCTTGCCTTCGCCCGCAAGGACGATGGCGCGCACAGCGTCGTCCTGCACCGCGCGGTTGAACGCGTCATCCAGCGCATAGGTCATCTGCCCGTTCTGGGCATTGTTGAACTGCGGCCGGTTCATCGTGATCCAGGCGACACCATCCGCCACTTCATAGCGCACGGGTTCGTCGGTCTCGTAAGTGATGTCCACTTTTTGCGGCTCAACCAGATCGGACATGTTCAATTCTCCGTTAGCAGCACCAGCGCATCGACGGCGACAGCACCTTTCCCTTGCGGCATTACCAGCAGCGGGTTTACTTCCACTTCGCGCAAAGCATCGCCCCCGGCAAGCACGGCCTGACCCAACGCGGCGATGGCCTGCGCGGCGGCGGCGACATCGGCCTTCGGCGCGCCGCGATAGCCGTCGAGCAGTTTGAAGCCCTTCAGGTTTCGCAACATGGCCTCGGCTTCATCCGCTTCGACTGGCAGCAGCGCGTGGACCGCATCGTGCATCAGCTCGGTCCAGACACCGCCTAGGCCCACCGTGAGCAGCCAGCCGAACACGGGATCGCGTGTGCAGCCGGCGAGGATCTCGACTCCGCCCGCGAGCATCGGCTCGAGCGTGACGCCCTCGATGCGCACTTGCATTGCCTCGGCCTTGGCCATCATTGCCGTGTAGGCTTCGGCAACCGCATCGGCATCGCTGAGCTCAAGGCGGATCAAACCGTGCTCGGTCTTGTGGGCTACTTCCGGGCTGACCAGCTTGGCGACCAGCGGAAAGCCGATCCGCGCAGCCTCGCTGCGGGCCTCATCTGCTGAATGGACCAGCGCATCGTGGACCACTGGCACGCCAAAGCGCGCAAGTGCTTCCTTGGCCTCGGTTTCCGACAGTGCCGACTGGCCGGCGGGGAAGGGGGGCCAGCTGGCAGTGGCGGGCGAGGACTTGCGGGATCGATTCTGGCCGCCGCGCTTCC
>CAXNKI010000040.1:0-8355 GCA_964202645.1 Alphaproteobacteria bacterium
CCCAATAATGCGGCGTTCTTGGAAGACCCATTTCGACCCGCAGCCTTCGCAGGCGCGATTTTGCCGGGTTTGCTTGCGATTTGGTACTCCATGGACCCACTTCCACTCAATACCAGATATCAACTTCGGCAGCCTGGACAGGCAATAAAGTTGATATCCATTCAACTTATTCGTGACGCTGATAGGTCATGCAATTAAATATCGCAATGTCGTTCTCCGGATATCACTCGGGAGCCGGATCAGGCCTGAATGCGCGAGCCGCGACCGTGCGCATTTGCATCAGGCGAAATAAAGTTGACAGATCATCAACAAGCCATCCAACCTTTGGCAAAAGGTGCAGCCTTAAGCTGTGAGTCGTTGTGCAGGTCTCGCTGGAACTGCTGGAGACGCATGGGCTTGCATCTCAACGGAGGGGATTTCATTGCCAAAGCTCGAAGGTCGCATTGCGCTAGTTACCGGAACGGGCCGACCGGGCAATATCGGACAGGCGGTCTGTGCTGCTTTTCTTGAGGAGGGGGCGGCCGTTTTGGCGAGCGACATGCGCGAGGATCAGGCGCAAGTTCTGGTCGATCAGTTTGGATCTGAACGGTTCGTCTTTGCCAAACACGATGTGGCCTCGATCGAGGATTGGACCCGCGTCCTTGGCATCGCGCTGGAACGCTTCGGCGGGATTGATGTGTTGGTCAACAACGCTGGTGTTGGCAAAACAGGAACTAGCGCAACCTTGTCGCTGGAGGACTTTCGCCAGGCCATGGACGTCAATCTCTATGGCGCGTTTCTGGGCACCAAGATTTGCGCACCGGCGATTTCCGAACGGGCGCAGGCGCGCAACGGCACGGGGGCGATCATCAATGTCTCATCAATGGCGGCTTACATGCCCAATGCCTCGAACATTGCCTACCATTGTTCCAAATCGGCATTGCGGATGCTGACCATGTGCACAGCGGCGGAGCTTGGCCCCCTGGCGATCCGGGTGAATTCCATCCATCCCGGCCCGATCGTAACGCCGTTGTTGCAAAGCGCGTTTCGCAGATATGCCGAGGCCGGCATGTATGCTTCGGCCGAAGATGCCGAGCAGAAAATCGCGGGCCTGAGCGCGCTTGGTCGGACCAGCAGGCCGGATGAGATCGCCAGGATGTTTGTTTACCTCGCATCAGACGATGCAGGCTACGTAACCGGTGCTGCTTTCCCGCATGCCGGCGGCGTTGGCATGCAGTTCTAGGGCGCCCACAGAGATGGCGAGTCTTGTTCTGGTGGCAGGAGCCTGGCACGGAGCATGGTGCTGGGAATATGTCATTCCCCTGCTTGAAGCGCGCGGGCATCGCGCCGTTGCAGCCGAACTGCCGGGGATGGGGGCCGACAAGACACCGCTTGCCGAGGTTGATTTCGCTGCTTGGGCAAAGGCCGTTGCAGATGTGGTGGCAGGCTCACCAGAGCCGGTCATTCTGGTTGGCCACAGCCGCGGCGGGGTAGTCATCAGCCAAGCCGCCGAACTTGTGCCGGACAGCATCCGGCTCAACGTTTATCTGACGGCCATTCTGATGCGCAATGGCGAGCGCGCGCTTGATTCGGCAGGTATGGTGCCCTCCGATACGCTGCGCGAACGCAATTACGAGCTGACCGAGGATGGGTTGGCGTTCAAAGTGCTCCCCGATCTGGCGTTCTCCTACGGCCGCTCGCCGCCAGAACTGGCCCAGCGGGCGCTGTCGCTGATGACGCCAGAGCCGCAGTTTGCACTGCTGACGCCGCTGAACCTCTCGCCGGCGCGGTATGGCACAGTGCGCCGAGCCTACGTCGAATGTCTGGGCGACGAAACCGTGCCGCCAGCCCTGCAACGGGCGATGCAGACGCGCGAGCCCTGCGAGATCGTGCGCGCAATCGATACCGATCATTGCCCCGGCTACTCCGCCCCCGAAAAAGTTGCTGCCGTGCTCGATGAACTGGCGGCGCTGGTTTGAACCATGCCATCCGAGGAAGTTGCCATGACTGACGCCGCAAGCAGCACGATCGATCTCGAGAAGTTGAAGCAGCGTTACGCCGAGGAGCGCGAAAAGCGGCAGCGCAATGCGAACCGGGGCGAATACACCAGGGTAATCGGCACCGCTTTGGCCGACAGGTTCGATGTCGATATCTGGGCGACGGGCGACGGCAGCCGGGAGCCTGTCACGCGCGATTTCGAGGCAGTCATTGTCGGCGGCGGTTTCGCCGGCATGATTGCGGCAGGCAAGCTGCGCGAACACGGTGTCGCGGCCGACCAGATATGCATCATCGAGCGCGGGTCTGATTTTGGCGGCACCTGGTACTGGAACCGCTATCCGGGCCTCGGCTGCGATACCGAATCCTACTGCTACCTGCCGTTGCTCGAAGAGACCGGCTACGTTCCCAAAGAAAAGTATGCGTATGGGCCAGAGCTGTTCAGCCATTCGCAGCGGATCGGTCGCCATTTCGGACTCTATGACAAGGCGCTGTTCCAGACCAAGGTCAATCATGCTGAATGGCAGGAAGAGACCTGCCGCTGGATCGTCAGGACCGACCGGGGCGACGATTTGCGCGCGCATTTTCTATGGCTGTGCGCGGGTGCGACCAATCATCCCAAGCTGCCTGGCATTCCCGGCATCGAAGATTTCGAAGGCCATTCCTTCCACACCATGCGCTGGGACTACGGCTATACCGGGGGCGGGCCGGACGAGGTCATGACCGGTCTTGCCGACAAGCGCGTGGGCATCATCGGCACGGGCTGCACGGCGATCCAGTGCGTCGCGCCGCTCGGCGAATCGGCCAAGGAGCTATTCGTCTTCCAGCGGACGCCATCGCCGGTCAATGTGCGCGCCAATCGCCCGACGGACCCTGAGTGGGCGGCGTCGCTCAAGCCCGGCTGGCAAATGGAGCGCATGGAGAATTTTCTCAATGTCGTCGCGGGAGCGCCAGAGGAAGTGGATCTGGTCGATGATGCGTGGACCTGGAATTTCAAGAACGTGCGCCGCGTGTTCGATGCCAGTAAGTCCAGTGATGCCGACAAGGACAAGGTCGATCTTGCGGATTATCTTGGGATGGAGCGGGTTCGTGCCCGCGTAGATTCGATCGTCGAGGACAAAGCCACGGCCGAAGCCCTCAAGCCTTGGTACGGCGCGCTGTGCAAGCGGCCGACATTCCATGACACCTATCTAAGCACATTCAACCGCGCCAATGTCACGCTCGTCGATACCGAGGGGGCCGGCGTCGAGCGCATCACCAAGCGGGGGGTCGTAGTTCACGGCAAGGAATACGAGCTCGACTGCATCATCTTCTCGACCGGCTTCGACCTTTCCGCGGGAATCGCCGGGGGCATGGGCTTCGATCCCATCGGAGTGGGCGGACAGCGCCTGACCGAACGCCTGCAGAAGGCCTTCACTACCCTGCATGGCCTGCACTTCAGCGGATTTCCCAACATGTTCATGATGGGATTCTCGCAGGGCACACTCGCCACGACCCGCACCTATGACATTACCATACAGACCGAGCAGTGCGCCAAGATCATGGAATACTGCCGCGAACATGGTTTCGTGCGCGAGGAAGTGAAGCCCGAAGGCGAGGATTTCTGGCAGAATGAAATGGCCATGGCTCGCGTGGACCATGGCGACTATTTCAACGAATGCACGCCTGGCTACCTCAATCTCGAGGGCAGGGGCGATCACGTCTACAACTACTACTATGGGGCCGGTTCGGTTGCCTATCGCCGACAACTGGACCGCTGGTACGCCGAGCGACTGGAAAAGGACCTGTCCTTCGCCGCCGCACCGGCCTGATCGATCAGGCCTCCAGCGGCAACTTGTAGAGCGCGATCGCGTTCTCGCGACCGATCAGGCGCTGATCTTCCATCGGCACGCCTTCGAACTGGCTGGCAAGCGACGCTCCGCTCGCGGGCCACGCCCCGTCGAAATGCGGGTAGTCAGAGCCCCACATGATATTCTTCCGGCCGATGATCTCGCGGTTGAGGATCGCGGTGCGATCGCGCATGAAGGTGCAGGAAACGTGATCATGGAAAATCTCGCTCGGCTTGCGGCCTGAGCTCAGCGCATCGCCCCAGGCCCATTTGCGATCGTGCAACCAGCGGTCATCCATCCGCTCCAGGACCGGCAGCGGCCACGATGCGTCATTTTCGACCGAGACGACTTTCAACCCGGGGTGACGGTCAAAGATGCCGGAGAACAGCATGGTCACGATGCTGTACATCGTGGGTGTGAAGACGCAGGCGAAATCCGCCCACATGTTTCCTGTTGCCATGAAAGTTGTCTCGCTGGCGGCGACGTGCAGGCTGATCGGCATCTCCAGCTCCTCAGCCGCGCTCCAGAGTTTCTCGAACGAAGGGTCGCTGTAGTCTTTCTGCGAATCCTGGCTGATGCTGATCATGGCCCCTTTCATGCCGAGCTTCGCGCAGCGCGCCATTTCCGCCACATCGCGGTCGATGTCGTCGGTCGGCAGCATGGCGATGCCGAACAGGCGCTTTGGCGAAGCGGCGCAGAATTCTGCCAGCCAGTCATTGAAGGCCACCATGCAGGCGCGGCGGTACTCGAGATCGGGCAAGGCGAACATGCCGAGGCCAAAGCTGGTGTATATCAGCTCCGCCTCGATCCCTTCGCGGTCGATTTCGCGGATGCGTTCGACCGGATCGTAGGCGGCCTCGGGAACGTCGTTCCAGATACCGTTGAAGCCGAAGTCATAGCCTTCCGGATCGGCATACTTGCGCTTGGTCGCGAGCAGGCCAATGCCGTCGCCGGGGCTGTCCTCAAGGATTTTGGTTTTGCCGTCGATGACGAAGAAATCGCCTTCGTTGGTGGTCAGGATCCGGGGCGCGCGATCGAGGAAGCGCCGGTCGATCCGCTTGATCCACAGGTCGCCCGGCTCGGCAATATGGGAATCCGCTGAAACCAGCTTGAATGATAAAGTCACGGCTCTCTCCTTTAATCCTGTTGTCTGACCGGAGTTAGTTCGGCGAGGATTTCCTTGCGATTTTCGTCCAGTCGGGGGGGCATCCGCACCGGCGGACGAATTCCGTCGAAAGTCACCGGAATGCCCGGGAAACGCAGCGACCCCATTGCCATATCCTCAGCCTCGGCGAAGAAGCCGCTGCCAGCTAGCTGCGCGTCGACGAGGATGTCCTCAAGTGACAGGACCGGCCCAGCCGGAATCTGCGTGCGGTCCGCCAGTGTAAGCCATTCGGCGGTGGAGCGGGTCAGCAAGATATCGCCAAGGGTGGTGTAGAGTTCATCGATGTTGTCGGTCCGGCCTGTCATACTGGCAAAGCGAGGGTCCGCGATCAGATCCTCGCGGCCGACCGCCGCGAAGAATGAAAGCCATTGCTGGTCGGTATAGGGCATGAAGCTGACATGCCCGTCCAGTGTCCGATAAGGCCCGCGCGCGCCTGCCAGAGTCCGGCCATAGCCCATCACGCCCAGTTCGCTGGCAAAATGGCAGCCCAGAAAATTCTCGACCATGTTGAAGGCAACCATGGTCTCGAACATGGGCACTTCTATTGCCGTCCCCTTGCCGGTACTGGCCCGCCGGGTCAGCGCCGCGCAGATCGCCATGGCGGCAACAATGCCGCAGGTCTTGTCGGCAAGCGCCATCGGTGCGTAGCGAAGTTCCCCGGTCTGGCGGCGCACGAGGTCGGCCACTCCGGTCATACCCTGTATGATATCGTCGTAAGCCGGCTGGCCCGCATAGGGACCGCCAGCAGCGAAGCCTCCCAGACTGGCATAGATGAGGTGCGGGTGGCGGCCGCGCACTGTCGCGGCATCTAGCTCCAGACCCTCAAGCTTCTGCGGGCGGATGTTGTGGATCAGCGCATCGGCCGAGGCGAGCAGGCGGTGCAGGTCTTCGCGGCCGGCGGGGTCTTTCAGGTCTATCGCGATGCTGCGCTTGTTGCGGTTGAGCGCGAGGAACATTGCGGCCATGCCCGCCTCGCGCGCTGGCCCGGTGGTGCGGGTCTGGTCCCCTCCGGGCGGCTCCACCTTGACGACATCCGCGCCCAGATCGGCGAGCCACTGCGCGGCATACGGCGCCATCAGCACCGTGCCCACCTCGACAATCCTGATGCCTTCGAGCGGCAACATCGGGCCAAGCTCCCTGATGAGGGCCGAATGACGGCAGTGTAGGCAGTGGCGGGCGATTCCGTCTAATATGAAGAAACAACCGACCGATACTCATTTGATTTTGCCGGGCGCGTCGCAAGCTTGGTGTCGCACAGGATCATTGCCATCGGCCCTCTTGTGCTTACCCTTCCGGCTGGTTCATCGGCAGTAAGGGAACAAGGAGTGGCAATGCAAGAAGCCAGCGCGCGCAGCGAGTTCGCCAGAAACTGGACTGTCGTTCTCGCTTCAGCACTGGGCATGGCTTTCGCCTCGGTGGGGGTTTACGCACTCGGTGTGTTCATGCAGCCGCTCGAACAGGAATTTGGCTGGAAGCGGGCTGATATAGCCGCCGGCATGCTGATCTCCTCAGTATTTTCAGTCGTCACCGGTCCCTTTATCGGGCTGATCGTCGATCGGGTAGGTCCCCGGCGGATAGGCCTTGCGGGGCTCGTCATGGGCTGCTTGTCCCTGGCATCCTTCTCGCTTGTCGGTCCTTCAATCTGGATGTGGTGGGCACTGTTCGTGCCGGCGGCCATCGCGGGTTCGTGCCTCAAACCCACCGTCTGGGCGACTGCAGTATCAAGCCTTTTTGACTCGGGCCGCGGACTTGCCCTGGCATTTATGCTGAGCGGAACCGCGCTGTGCTCTACCCTGACTCCGATACTCGGCCACTATTTCGTCGAAAGCTTTGGTTGGCGGCAGGCCTATGTTGCTCTGGCCGCCTTTTGGGGCATTTTGGTTATCCCGATTGTCTGGCTGTTCTTCACCAGTGCGAAGGATCGCAGCCGGGTAATAGTGCGCGGCGAGCAGGCCGCGAACATCATATTGCCCGGGCTGGATCTGCGGCCGTCGCTTTTGTCCTGGAAGTTCTTCCGCTTGGCCCTCGCGGGCTTTCTGGCATCGCTTGTCGTGGTTTCCTTTGTGACCGGGCTCGTCCCCGTCCTGACTTCGTTTGCCATCGATCGGCAGTCGGCCGCCTATATCGCCGGGCTGATTGGCATTTCGACCCTGGTCGGGCGTCTGACCGGCGGCTTTCTGCTCGATCGGTTTAACGGCAACATAATCGGCGGAGTCAGTATGCTGCTGCCGATCATTCCGTGCACACTCCTGCTGCTGTTTCCCGGCTCGATTCCTATCGCATCGCTCGCCGTGGTCGTGCTGGGTCTGTCGCTGGGGGTGGAGCTTGATGCAGTCGCCTATCTGGTGGGGCGGCATTTCGGCATGCGCAATTACGGCACCCTGTTCGGCACGATCGCGGGCCTGCTGGCGCTGGCAACTGGCCTTGGCCCGGTGCTGCTCAATCTGGTCTATGATGCGGCGGGCGGCTATACCCTTGTTCTGTTGACCTACATTCCGCTGAGCTTGTTGTCGGCGACGATGTTTGCAAGCCTTGGCCGGTATCCCGTCTTTCCACCTATCCCTGAAATATTGGCGTCCGACGCAGTCGAGAGGCCAATTGCGAGCAGTTGAAGCCAAGGAGAATTGTAATGTCGGGATTGTCTTTCAAGCTCGTCTCAGCCGATTCCCATATTGTGGAGCCTCCAGACCTTTGGACTAACCGGATCGACCCCGCATTCCGCGACCGCGCGCCGAGGATCGAACTGGGTACGAGGGGGCACGAATTTGTCTGCGAAGGCATTGCAATTCCCCGCAAGGGCATCGGCACCATGGCAACGCAGAAGAAGTTTGCCGAGCCTGACAACCTCGAATTCAGCTTGGATGGCTTCTGGGAAGATGTTCCGGTTTCGGCATACGATCCGGCGGCGCGAATAGTTGAGCTTGACCGCGAGGGCATCGAAGCTGAACTGATCTACACCACGCTTGGCCTTGTCATGTACACGATTGAAGACGGACCATTCCAGCAGGCCTGCTTCCGGGCGTTCAACGACTGGCTGGCTGATTTCTGCGCGGCTGCCCCTAAACGTCTGTTCGGCGTGGCCATGATTCCGCCCCACTCTCCAGAGCGCGCGGCGGCGGAACTTGAAAGGTGCGCGAAGCTCGGCCTTCGGGGGGCGATGATCTCGGTCGATGATGATGACGAGCAGGGCTACAGCCATCCCGCCTACGATCATCTGTGGAGCGCGGCGGCCGCTTGCGGCATTCCAATCAGTCTGCATGTTGCCGCCAGCACGCAGTCGTTCCGGCGGACCAACAACGCATTCACCGACTTCTCGCTGGGCTTTGCCCCGACCATGTACACCATTGCCAACATGATTTTCGAAGGCCTGTTCGACCGCCATCCGGG
>CAXNKI010000041.1:0-8190 GCA_964202645.1 Alphaproteobacteria bacterium
GGCGCATTCCCACAAGGCGCGGACAACAATCTGGCAGCGCACATGTTCCTGTGGGCGGCCTACAAGATGCCCACTTACTCGTTCCTGACACGCGGCTGGTATACCAACACCACAGGCCTCGCCGCCTATCGCGGCCCGTGGGCAATCGAAAGCCTGGTGCGGGAGACCGCGCTGGACAAGGCCGCGCGGGTGATGGGGATGGACCCGGTTGAACTGCGCCGCCGCAATATGTTGCAACTCGCGGATCAACCCACGGCCACTTCCATGGGCATTCCGCAGGACGACATAACCACCGCGACCTGCCTTGAAAAACTGCTCGAGAACTTCGACGTTCCGGCATTCCGCAAGCAGCAGGCCGAAGCACGCAAATTGGGGCGTTATCTCGGTCTCGGCATTGCCGCCTATGTGGAACCGACTGCCTCTGCCGGCTCGATCAATTTCATGACCGGTGAGCTGGCTCAAGTGCGCATCGAGCCGACCGGTAAAGTGACTGCGGCGATGAGCACGCACAGCCAAGGCCACGGCACTGCGACCACCAAGGCGCAAGTCATCGCTGACCGGCTTGGCGTGGCCTACGAGGATGTGACTGTCTTCGAGGGCGACAACATGCATGGCGGCTTTGGCCCCGGCGCAGCGGGCAGCCGCCAGGCAGTCGCCGGCGGCGGCGCGGCTTTAGGCGCAGCAGACCTGCTGGTCGCTAAGGTCAAGTCGCTCGCGGCGCATCTCTACAACGCAAGTCCCGAGGCAGTCAGCATTGCCGATGGCATGGTGCATATCGCCGGGGCTCCGGAAATGTCGCGCTCGCTGCGCGAGATTGCCGATATTGCCTATGGCGAGCCGCTGCGCTGGCCGCAGAGTTTCGAGGCGGGGCTGGAAGTGCAGTTCCGCTATCAGCCGCCGGCGATGACCATGACCAGCGCGGCGCATGCCTGCGTTGTCGAGGTCGATGCCGAGACCGGATTTGTGAAAATCCTGCGCTGGATCACTTCGGAAGACTGCGGCACGGTGATCAATCCGGCGGTGGTCGAAGGGCAGGTGACCGGCGGGCTCGCGCAGGCCATTGGCATGGTGCTGCTCGAAGAGGCTGGTTACGATGCGCGCGGCAATCCGATTGCCGCGACCTACAAGGACTATCTGCTGCCAGCGATTTCGGACGTTCCGGTGTTCGAATTCCTGCACGCCAACACGCCCTCGAAATCGCTGGGCGGGATGCGCGGCGTGGGCGAGGGCGGGGCGATCATCGGCCCACCGACGCTGGTCAACGCGATCGCCGATGCACTGTCGCCATTCGGCGAGATCGCGGTGAACCTGCCGCTGACCCCGTCAAAAATCCTCGATGTGATCGAGGGCCGGGATGTTTCGGGCACCGCGGGTCACGCCGCGCCGCCACCTTCTCCCGCGCCTGTCGTTGCTGTCAAAGCCCCCACAGCCGCGCCGTCTGGCGATGCGCGGGTCGATGGCGATTGGCAAATGACGCTTGCCACGCCGATGGGTGCGCAAGAGATGACCGGGCATTTCGAGACGACCGGAAGTACGCTCACAGGCTATCTGTCGAGTGAGCAGGGGCGACAGGATTTGACCGGAACTGTCGAAGCCGGGCGGGTGAAATTCGACCTGAAAGTTGAGCAGCCGATGAAGATCACGCTCAAATATGACCTTTTGGTGGAAGGCGACGCGATCTCCGGCAAGGTCAAGATGGGCATGTTCGGATCGTCCAAGCTGACGGGCCAAAGATTGTAGTCAGCGCCTCTAATGCTTGTGAAGCCGGCGGCCAGCCCCTAAGTGGCCTGCATGGCAGGAGAGATATTGGACAACCGGGGAACGGGCGAGGCCGGATGGCGTTGGCCCGCGATCCATCCCGAGGCACGCAAGTTTGCCGGCATCGCGGGGCTGGCTTGTGTGCTGGCGGCGTTTTTCGCATGGGAGACGCTGGCCTGGCCGCTCGGCCTGCTGGTGATTTGCATCTGCGCGTTTTTCCGCGATCCGCAGCGCGTGACCCCGCAAGGCGACAGCTTGATCCTGGCTCCGGCGGATGGGCTGGTGACGCTGATAAACAAAGTTCCTCCGCCGCCAGAGCTGGTCATCGATGACGGCAGTGGCTCGCCAGGGCTTGGCAATGTGCCGGTAACCCGCATTTCGATCTTCATGTCGGTATTTGATGTCCACATCAATCGCGCGCCGATCGGCGGCACCGTGCGCCGGGTGATCTACATTCCCGGCAAGTTCCTCAATGCCGACCTCGATAAGGCGAGCGAAGAGAACGAGCGCCAGCATATCCTGATCGAACGCGGCGACGGCACGGCGATCGGCTTCACCCAGATCGCCGGACTGGTTGCGCGCCGGATCGTGCCTTTCGTCAAGCCGGGTGATATTCTTGCCGCCGGGCAGCGCGTCGGATTGATCCGGTTCGGCAGCCGCGTCGATGTCTATCTGCCCGCCGGCACTGAGCCGCGCATCGTGCTGGGCCAGAAGATCGTCGCCGGCGAGACTGTGCTGGCGGAGATTGGCAGCGCGGCGCTGATCGAGGGCGTGAGCCAATGATCGAGGAGGCAGGCGACGGCCGCGACGGGCGCTTGCCGCGTGGACTGACCTTGCGGGCGCTGGCGCCCAACGCAATTACCGCTGCTGCCTTGTGTGTCGGGCTGACTGGCATTCGTTTTGCGATTGGCGGGGAATTCGACAAGGCCGTGCTGGCAGTGGTCTTCGCCGGAATGCTTGACGGCATCGATGGCCGGATTGCGCGGCTGCTTAAAGCGCAATCACGCTTCGGTGCCGAGCTGGACAGCCTGGCCGATGCGATTTCCTTCGGGGTTGCCCCGGCGCTGATCATCTACCTGTGGGCTTTGCAGGCGCTGCCCCGGCTTGGCTGGTTTGCGGCGCTTGCCTTCGCGCTGTGCTGCGTGCTGCGGCTCGCCCGTTTCAATGCCCGGATTGATCTGCCAGATGAGCCGCGCAAGCAGGCGGGGTTCCTCACCGGAGTTCCAGCGCCAGTGGGGGCCGGACTGGCCTTCCTGCCGATCTATCTCTGGGTGATCACCGGCAATGAATTGTTCGCCAGTCCGATCCTGGTGAGCGGTTGGCTGGTGGCCATCGCGTTCCTGCTGATTTCGAATGTCCCGACCCTGAGCTGGAGCAGGTTACGTCCGCGCAAAACCATCAGGCTGGAAGTCATCGCGCTTGCGGGACTGATAGTCGCCGCGTTGCTGACCGAGCCGTGGCTGACGCTGGTTGGCATTTGCGTCGTCTATCTGCTGCTCATCCCGGTCGGCATCGTTGCCTATGCGCGGGTCAAGCAGCGGCGCGCCAAGACGGATGCCGCGGCGCACGAGGGATCGACCGTGCCGCCGCCAGCGGCCTGAAGCCTGGACGCCAGACTTCGACGGTTTCGCTTTCCACCCGGGTAGTCACCACGACATAGCGCAACTCGCGGGTCGCCTCACAGGCAGCCAGCTCATCGCGCAGCGCCAGCGCGAGCTGCCCGTAACGCAGCCAGCTAAGCCCGATGGCGCAAGCCGCAAACACTGCAGCGGCGGGGAACAGCATGGCGACGATTGTGGCAAGCATGATCGGTTTCCTTGAGCCTGTACGATTCGATAACCGCAATGTTCCAATTATGTTCCATGCCGTCAAGAAAAATAATTCACCCTTTGTTCTCATGGTCATAATTAGGGGCTGGATTCCTGCCGTCGGCGCGGCTAAAGGCGGCCTCGCTCCGGGGCTTGTCCCGGGGCAAATTCACATGGGAAGCACAACATACCGGTGCCGCAGCGGGCTTTTTCCGCACGGTTCCAGTTTCCCAGAGGCATTAACCGGAAGGAATTCTATCATGGCGGCACCCACCGTCTCCATGCACCAGCTGATTGAAGCTGGCGCACACTTCGGGCACCAGACCCACCGCTGGAATCCGCGCATGAAGCCTTACATCTTCGGCGCGCGCAATGGCGTCCACATCCTTGACCTGTCGCAGACCGTGCCGCTGTTTGCGCGCGCGCTCGAATTCGTCTCGGCGACCGTTCAGGCAGGCGGCAAGGTTCTGTTCGTCGGCACCAAGCGCCAGGCGCAGGAGCCGATCGCCCAGGCTGCGCGTGCTTGCGGCCAGCATTTCGTCAACCACCGCTGGCTCGGCGGCATGCTGACCAACTGGAAGACCATCTCTGGCTCGATCAAGCGCCTCAAGACGCTGGAAGAGCAGCTCTCGGGCGACACCGCTGGCCTGACCAAGAAGGAAGTGCTCCAGCTGACGCGCGAGCGCGACAAGCTCGAGCTGTCGCTTGGCGGCATCCGCGACATGGGCGGCATTCCCGACGTGATGTTCGTGATCGACGCCAACAAGGAAGAGTTGGCGATCAAGGAAGCCAACGTGCTCGGCATTCCGGTGGTCGGCATTCTCGATTCGAACGTCGATCCCTCGGGTATCGCTTTCCCGGTTCCGGCCAACGATGACGCCAGCCGGGCCGTGCGCCTCTATTGCGATGCGATTGCCCAGGCAGCCACCAAGGGCCGCCGCGAAGGCGTGGTCGATTCGGGCGCCGATATCGGTGCGATGGACGAGCCGCTGCCTGAGGACGTTGTCCTGGCTGAAGAACCCGCCGCTGAAGAGGCACCGGTTGCAATGGCAGATGTTGTCGAAGCCATTGCCGAGGTCCCTGCTGAGGAAGCTGCTCCCGAAGCCTGATTTTTCAGGCGTCACAAATCTGCATAGCGCCGGGTCCAGTGGACCTGGCGCTGGCATTCATTTCAAGAGGATATGCGCAATGGCCTATACCGCCACTGACGTGAAAAACCTGCGCGAGCGCACTGGCGCGGGCATGATGGATTGCAAAAAGGCGCTCGACGAAACCGGCGGCGACATGGAAGCTGCGGTTGATGCGCTGCGCGCCAAGGGTCTGGCAGCTGTCGCCAAGAAGTCCAGCCGCACTGCGGCCGAGGGCCTTGTCGGCGTTGCTGTCTCGGGCACCCGCGGGGTTGCCGTCGAGGTCAATTCCGAGACCGATTTTGTGGCCAAGAACGACCAGTTCCAGGATTTCGTGCGCAAGACCACAGAAGTGGCGCTGTCGGCTGCCAATGACGATGTCGAAGCGCTGAAGGCTTCTGCCTATCCCGGCGGCGGCACGGTTGCAGACACGCTCACCGCCAATGTCGCGACTATCGGCGAGAACCAGCAGGTCCGCCGCATGAAGACCGTCTCGGTCTCCAGCGGCGTGGTCGTGCCCTACATGCACAACGCTGCCGCGCCGATGCTCGGCAAGATCGGCGTGTTGGTCGCGCTGGAAAGCGATGCGGGCGCCGACGTGCTCGAACCGCTGGGCAAGCAGATTGCCATGCACATTGCGGCGGCTTTCCCGCAGGCGCTGTCGGCAGCGGATCTCGATCCGGTCGTGCTGGAGCGCGAGCGCAAGATCGCGCTTGAAAAGGCAGTCGAGGAAGCGGCGAAGAGCGGCAAGGAAATTCCGGCAGACATCCTGGCCAAGCGCGCTGATGGGGCCGCCGCCAAGTTCGCCAAGGATAATGCCCTGCTCAGCCAGGTCTTCGTGATGGACAACAAGACGCCGATTGCCCAGGTTGTCGAGCAGGCTGCCAAGGCGGCGGGCAAGAAGATCGTGCTGACGGACTATGTCCGCTTCCAGCTTGGTGAAGGCATCGAGAAGGTCGAAACCGATTTTGCTGCGGAAGTCGCGGCGGCTTCGGGCGTTCCGCAAGCGACGGCCTGATCAGAGTTTACGGTTAGCCCGCGCCAGAGACGTACTGGGGCGGGCTTTGGGGGGCGGCACTCGCAAGGGTGCCGCCCCTTTCCATTTTTGGTTGCGCCTCCACGCTTGGCAGCACCGCGCGGCGCGTCTAAGGCCCATCGCAATAGCCTGAGAGGTTCGCCAGTCCATGTCCACCTACAAGCGCATCTTGCTGAAACTCTCCGGTGAAGTGCTGATGGGCGGCCAGCAGTTCGGCATCGATCCGGATACAGTTGCCGCGTTGGCGAAGGAAGTGAAGGCAGCGAAAGACGGCGGGCTTGAGGTCTGCCTTGTCATCGGCGGCGGCAATATCTTCCGTGGCATGGCCGGCGCGGCCAAAGGCATGGACCGCGCGCAGGCAGATTACATGGGGATGCTGGCCACCGTGATGAACGCGCTGGCCATGCAGAACGCGCTCGAGCAGCTTGGCGTGCCCACCCGCGTCCAGTCAGCGATCGAGATGGACAAGGTGTGCGAGCCGGTGATCCGGCGGCGGGCAGAGCGGCATCTTGAAAAGGGCCGGGTGGTGATTTTCGCGGCTGGCGTCGGCGCCCCTTATTTCACCACCGACAGCGGCGCGGCTTTGCGCGCGGCGGAAATGAAGTGCGACGCGCTGCTGAAAGGCACCAGCGTTGACGGGGTCTATGACAGTGACCCCAAGACCAATCCGGCAGCCAAGCGTTATGATACAGTTGATTATGACACGGTGCTGGCGAAGAACCTGAAAGTGATGGATGCCTCGGCCGTGGCGCTGTGCCGCGACAATGCCATTCCGATCATCGTCTTCTCGATCCGCGAGCCGGGCAATCTTGCCCGGGTATTGGCGGGGCAGGGAACCAAGACCACAGTGCAGAAGGGAGCCTGACCATGGCCAAGTATGACAAGGCCGATCTTGAGCGTCGGATGAAGGGCGCGGTGGATTCGCTGAAAAGCGATCTTTCCGGCCTGCGCACCGGACGCGCCAACACCACGCTGCTCGATCCGATCACGGTCACGGTTTACGGCAGCCAGATGCCGCTGAACCAGGTGGCGACGGTTTCTGCGCCGGAGCCCCGGCTGCTCTCGGTGCAGGTGTGGGACAAGAACAACATCGGCCCGGTCGAAAAGGCGATCCGCTCGGCGGGCCTGGGGCTGAATCCGATCAACGACGGCAACAACATCCGCCTGCCGATCCCGGACCTTACCGAAGATCGCCGCAAGGAGCTGGCAAAGCTCGCCGGCAAATATGCCGAAGCCGCGCGCATCGCCATCCGCAACGTGCGGCGCGATGGCATGGAAATGTTGAAAGCCGACGAGAACAAGAAGGAAATTTCCGAGGACGACCGCAAGCGGCTGGAAGCCGAAGTGCAGAAGCTGACCGACGAGATGATCAAGGCGGCGGACGAGGCGGCGACGCACAAGGAAAAGGAAATTCTGACCCAGTGACTTGCTGGGCAGTTCAGTATGGCTGGCCGGAGGGGCAGTGACACAGGCACGTCATGTCGCCATCATCATGGATGGCAACGGCCGCTGGGCGAAGCGACGCCATCTGCCGCGCGCCGAAGGGCATCGGCGCGGAGTTGAGGCCGTGCGCCGCGTGGCGCGCGCGGCGAAAGACATCGGGCTTGAGGCGCTGACGCTCTATGCCTTCTCGACCGAGAACTGGCAGCGCAGCGAGGACGAAATTTCTGCGCTGATGGCGCTGATGAAGCGGTTCATTCTGAGTGATCTGGAAGAATTCAAGGCCAACAACGTTCGGCTGCGGATCATCGGCGATCATTCAGCGTTTCCGCCCGATGTCGCCGCCCTGGTCGATAAGGCGCTGGCCGAGACGGCTGACAATACCGGCGTGATCCTGGCGGTCGCGCTCAATTATGGCGCGCAGGATGAGATAGCCCGCGCGGCGGCCAAGGCGGCGGCAAAAGGCGCCGTGACGATTGCCGCCATCGAGGCCGAACTCGATACTGCTGGGATGCCCCCGCTCGACCTGCTGATCCGCACCTCGGGCGAAGTGCGGCTGTCCAATTTCCTGCTGTGGCAGGCGGCCTATGCCGAACTGTGGTTCACCGACGTGCTCTGGCCGGACTTCACTACGGAGCATCTGGCCGAAGCGATGGCGGACTTTGCCAGCAGGGAGCGGCGTTATGGCGGGCGGTAAATCCGACCTCGGCGTGCGGACGATCTTGGCCGTGGTCATGGTGACCGTGACCGGCGCGGCGCTTTGGCTGGGCGGCTGGGCCTGGCTGGCATTCGTCGGACTTGTCGCGTTCGGCGCGTTTTTCGAGTGGCAAAAGCTGGCTCGAGAGATCAGCGCGACGACCTTGGGACGAGTGCTGTGGTCGCTGGGCGGCATTGTCTATTTCGGACTGGCAGCCGCGACCTTGCTGTTCCTGCGCAATGCGCCGGATATGGGCACTTTGGGCGTGCTGCTGGTCGTGCTTCCGGTGATCGCCACGGATATCGGCGCCTATTTCGCCGGGCG
>CAXNKI010000042.1:0-8179 GCA_964202645.1 Alphaproteobacteria bacterium
GGAGATAGCCGAAGCGCGCGCCGCCAAGTCCACCGCGATCCGCCAGCGCCTCGCGCCCGATCGCACCCCCGTCATCAGCGCGGCGACCCCAGTGGGCACCCAGGGCCAGATGCTGCTCGCCACGCGCAACGCCGCTGACATCACCGAAAATGTGCGCGATGCACGCGGCACGCTGGCGATTGTCGTCGGCGCGGCGCTGATTATCTCGGTGCTGCTCTCGCTGTTCCTTGCGCGCACCATCGTCCAGCCGATGCGGCTGCTGGTGCGCGCCGCAGTGCGCGTGCGGCTGGGGCGCGACCGCGCGGTGGTGGTCCCCCGCCTGCCCGAGCGGCGCGACGAGATCGGTATGCTTGCCCGCGCCATTTCCGACATGACTGCCGCCTTGCGCAGCCGCATCGACGCCGTGGAGAGCTTCGCCGCCGATGTCGCGCACGAGCTGAAGAACCCGCTGGCAAGCCTGCGCAGCGCGCTGGAATCGCTCGAGCGGGTCGAACAGCCCGAGCTGCGCCGCCAGCTCGCCGACATCGCCGCGCATGACGTCCAGCGGCTCGACCGCTTGATCACCGAAATCGCGGATGCCAGCCGCATTGACGCCGAGCTGAGCCGCACGGCTTTCGAGCCTGTCGATCTGCAAGCGCTGGTCGCCGCGCTGATCGATGCACGCGCGCAGCGCGGGGTCAACGGCACCTGCAGCCTGGCGCTCGACAGCGCCGGGGCCGGGCCCTGGCAGGTCGCTGGTGATGCCGCACGGCTCGAACGCGTGCTGGAGAACCTGCTCGACAATGCAGTGTCGTTCTCGCCGCCGGGCGGCACCATCGCCATCACCTTGCAGCGCGAGGAAAACGAGGAGCAGGAGACTGCCAGCATCACCTTGCGCGTAACCGATCAGGGGCCCGGCATACCGCCCGAAGCGCGCGAGAAAGTGTTTGTGCGGTTCCATTCGTTGCGCCCGGCGGGCGAGGATTTCGGCACCCACAGCGGCCTGGGCCTCGCCATCGCCCGCACGATTGTCGAGGCGCACGACGGCACGCTGATCGCGCGGGGAAATGATAATGGTCAGGGCGCCTGCCTCGAACTGGTGTTGCCGGCCTGGGCGAATGCGGAATGAGCGCAGACCACCAGGCAACCGCCGTTGCCATCGGCGGCCGCGCGCTGATGATCGAAGGGCCATCCGGCAGCGGCAAATCCAGCCTCGCGCTGGCGCTGATTGATCGCGGCGCCACGCTGATCGGTGACGATTCGCTGTTGCTGGAGGCAAGGGAGGCAAGGCTGATCGCCCGGCCCCACCCGAACACACGCGGGCTGCTCGAAGTGCGCGGGCTTGGCCTGCTGCCTTTTCCGGTCTGCGAGGAAGCGCCCGTTGCACTGGTGCTCCGCCTCGACGAAGGCGCGCCGCGCTATATTGAGGCAGCTCAAACCATCTCGCGCGGCGGGATCGATCTGCCGCTGCTGCTGCTCAGACCGGCGAGCACGGTGCTGCACCTCACCGCCGAACTGGCTCTGGAACGTTTCGGGCTGGTGCAGGACTAGCAAGTCCGGTTTCACGGTTGATCTTCGATCCACAATGGATCACAACCGGGGGTAAGCGCACAGATGCGCAACGGGAGAGAATTATGCGCAGGTTTGGATCGCGATTTGGGCGATTGGCCGCCACCGCCGCACTGGCACTGTTGCTGGCCGCTTGCAGCCAGGGGCCCGCGCCACAGAGCGAAGAGGGCGTCGGCACGGCGGAAAACTGGACCGCGCCCCACGGCGGAGCCGACGAGGCCGGTTACAGCCGCCTGACCGAGATCACCCCGGCCAATGTCAGCAAGCTGGGCCTCGCATGGTCGATGGATCTGCCTGAGGAAGTCACGCTCGAAGCGACCCCGCTGCACATCGACGGCACGCTCTATTTCTCCGGCGGTTATGCCGAGGTCTATGCGGTCGAGGCCGCGACCGGCAAGCTCCTGTGGAAGTTCGATCCCGAGACCTGGAAGCGCCGCCCGGACAAGTTCCACTTCGGCGCCAACCGCGGCGTCGCCTATGAGAACGGCAAGGTGTTCACCGTGGAGATGGACGGCACGGTCGACGCGCTCGATGCAAAGACCGGCAAAGTCATCTGGTCCGCGCCCTCGATCCCCGATGGCCCTGCCTTCATGTTCACCAACTCCACCGGCGCGCCGCGCACGATGAACGGCAAAGTGATCATTGGCAATGGCGGCGGTGATGCCGGCGCGCGCGGATTTGTCACCGCGCTCGACGCCAATACCGGCAAGCAGCTGTGGCGCTTCTTCACGGTGCCCGGCAGCCCGGAACAAAACGCCGGCGATCCCGCGATGGAGGCCGCTGCCAAGACCTGGGGCGCCGATTTCTGGAAAGCCACCGGCGGCGGCGGCACAGTGTGGAACGGCATGACCTTCGACGCCGAAGCCAATCGCATCTACATCGGCGTGGGCAATGCCGGGGCCTATGATCCCGAAAAGCGCGATCCGGGCGGCAAGGCCAATGGCGGCGGCGACAACCTCTACACCTCGAGCATCGTCGCGCTCGATGCCAGCACCGGCAAATACCATTGGCACTATCAGGCAAACCCGCGCGATTCGTGGGACTACAAGTCCACGCCCAACATGGTGATGGCCACCCTCAACCTCGATGGCGCTCCCAAAAAGGTGCTGATGCACGCGCCGACAAATGGCTTCTTCTATGTGCTCGACCGCGAGACCGGAAAGCTGCTCAACGAACCCAAGGCCGCCTCATACCAGAACTGGGCCAAGGGCATCGACGTGAAGTCCGGCCGGCCGATCGAAAACCCCGACATCCGCTATGAATCGGGCAAGACCGAGATCTGGCCGGGCACTATTGGCGGCCACAACTGGCAGGCGATGAGCTACAATCCAAAAACCGGCCTCGTCTATATCCCCACCCACCAGGTAGGCGCGCTGTTCAGCCGCGATCTGGCTGATCAGACCGACGATGCGGTCAACATCATGGGGCTGGTGGTCAAGCCCATCGTCAAGGCCCCCGGTGACGGCAAGGGGTACCTCGTCGCCTGGGATCCGGTGGCGCAGCGCGAGGTGTGGAAAGTCACCCGCGACGAAGTGTGGAACGGCGGCACTCTGACCACGGCGGGCGGCCTCGTCTTCCAAGGTGGCGCCAACGGCATGTTCAACGCCTATGACGCGAGCTCGGGCAAGGACCTGTGGCAGTTCAACGCCGGGCTTGGCATCATCGCCGCGCCGATGAGCTTCAGCCATGGCGGCAAGCAATATGTCTCAGTGCTGGTCGGCTGGGGTGGCACCTCTGCGGCGATGAGCCGGATACTCAATGTCGGCTGGAAATACGGCGCACAGCCGCGCCGGCTGCTGACGTTTGCGATTGGCGGCACGGCAACGATCCCCGCCAGCCCGCCGCGCGAAATGAAAGTTGCGGCGCTGGATGATCCCGCCCTCAAGATTGACGAAGGTGATGTCATGGCCGGTCGGGCGATGTCGATTGCCTGCATGGCGTGCCACGGCGCGGGCTTCGAAGGCGCCGGCTCGCCGGGACCGGACCTGCGCGAGAGCGCGATTGCAGTGCGGCTCGATACTTTCACGCAATATGTGAAGGCTGGCAATCCCGCCAAGGGCATGCCGGCGCAGACCCGGTTCACCGACGATCAGCTTCGCCAGCTTCACGCCTACATCCGGGCACGTGCCCGCGAAGCGCTGGGGCTGCGGCCTGCCTATGATCCGGTCAAGGCGATGGCAGCGATGAAGGCGGCTGCCACGCAGGGCGCACCGGTGCACAAGGGAGGGCTTTGACGGGGCTTCGGCCGATCAGTGTGGCTTGTGCCCATGATCTTCCATTGCATCGAAGCTCGCCCAGACCGCGGTGGCGAAACGGTCGGCAGTGCCGAAAGCGCCGGGTCTGTCGTGCACCTTAAGCGGATTGGCGGCCAGAAAGTCCTGCAAGGTCCGCTTGTCGGCGCGTGCTTTGCCGACCGCTTCGACCCCTTCGGCAATCCGGTCGCGCCAGACCCTGAGACCGGCCTTTGTGCTCACCGGGCCGTGGCCAGGGATCACTTTGGTCTGGTCGTTGATCATCAGGAGCAGCAGATCCAGCGTCGTCACCAGATGCAGCGCATTGCCACCTGAGGCCGTGTCGACGAACGGGAATGGACTGTTGCTCATCATCAGGTCGCCGGTGTGCAGCACATTGGCCCCCCGCCAGTAGAGCACGGCATCGCCATCGGTATGCCCGCCGCCGGTGAAAATCGCATCAATCCGGTCGCCGTTGAGGTGAAAGGTGATGCCGTTGGCGAATGTCACCACGGGCAAGGCAGCGGGAGCGGCTGGCGGCGTTGTCGCATTGCCCGCGAGCAGGCGCACACGGACCTGTTCATGGGCGAAAATCGTCGCGCCCGCTTTGCCGAGGTTTTCGTTGCCGCCGGAATGGTCACCATGCCAATGGGTGTTGATGACATAGCGCACCGGGGTCGCACCAAGGCCGGCGACCGCGGCGGTGATCTTGCTGGTGAGCGGGGCAAACTGGTCATCGATCAGCACCGTGCCGTCCGGCCCGTGCGATACGCCGATATTGCCGCCCTGCCCGAACAGGACCGCAACTCCGGGGGCAAGGACTTCGGTCCTGATCTCGACTTTGCTGAAGTCAGGCTGCTGGGCCGAGGCGGGGCCTGCGATCAGGGCACTGACAAGCAAGACAGCAGCGAGGCGCATCTTAGATTCCTTTCGGCAAACAAAGGCGCAAGCTGCAACCGCTTGGTCAGTCGGTCAAGTCAGTCCAGGCGTCCTTGATCCGGTGCAGGAGATGGCGGCGATGCAGGCATCTGCGGCGCACAAAGGGGCTTTGGCAGCCTGACTAGAGCATTGTCCCGAATTGTTGGAAAACGCCTATTGTCGTTCCGCAAGAACTGCTTAGGCTCAGCGTTCCGGACTATCGGACCGAAGGCCTGAGCATGACCGAAGAACGCCGCGCGGACCGCCACGAAGTGACCTTGCAAGGGCGTTATCGCACCGGCTCCGGCATGGCGCGCGACGTGGTGGTTACCGATCTTTCGACCACTGGCTGCAAGTTCGACGACCCGGTGCACAACCTCAGAAACGGCTCGATCATCTCGATCCGCATCGGAAATATCGGCCCGATGACCGCGCAGGTCAAATGGCTCGAACACTGGACCGCGGGCGTCCGCTTTGACGAGACGCTCCACGCCTCGGTGCTCGATCATATGCTGACAACCATTGATGGCTGGACTGCTCCGCCCCGCCGCGCCGAACCGCAGCCAGTGCAGCACAAACCGCCTGAGCCAGCGGCGGCTGCGGCTCAGCGCGGGGATAGCCGCTGGAACCTGCGCGTGCGCCCGGCGACTGTCGCCGATGCACAAGCCGCCCTCGCCCGCGCCGGGCTGGCATTGCCGCTGGCAAGCGAGGCCGAACTTGTCGAGCTGTTTCACAGGATGCTGGAAATCGTCGCGGTTCTCGAACCCGGATCCGAGAAGCCGCAAGGCTGAGCGCTTCTTCGCTCAATCGGTCAAGTCGGTCCAGGCGTCCTTGATCCGGTCAAAGAAACCCTTTGAATCCGGCGTCTCGTCACCGGTTTCGGTTTCCTGCAATTCGCGCAGCAGCTCCTTCTGCCGGCTGCTCAACTTGGTAGGGGTTTCCACGGCGATCTCGATCACCATGTCGCCCGTGCCGCGCGCTTGCAGCACCGGCATGCCCGCGCCGCGCTTGCGCAATTGCTTGCCCGACTGGATGCCCGCGGGAATGGAAATCGTATGGCGTGCGCCATCGAGCCCGGGGATTTCAATCTCGCCGCCCAGCGCCGCTGTGGTGAATGTGATCGGCACCCGGGTTATCAGCGTCGTCCCGTCACGCTCGAACACGGGGTGTCGGCGGATGTGGATGAAAATGTAGAGATCGCCCGCCGGCGCGCCAAACGGACCAGCCTCGCCTTTGCCCGAAAGACGGATACGCGTGCCGGTATCGACGCCAGGCGGGATAGACACGTCGAGCGATTGCGGGCGATCAACTCTCCCTTCCCCGCCGCAACTGCGGCAGGGCCGCTCGATCACTTCTCCGCGCCCATGGCAGGTCGGGCAGGTCCGCTCGACGGTGAAAAAGCCCTGCTGTGCGCGCACTTTGCCGTGGCCGCCGCACAGGTTGCAGCGCCGCGTGCCGGTGCCCGGCTCCGCGCCCGATCCCTCGCAAGGGTCGCACGCTTGCGAAACCTCGATCTCGATCTCGGCCTGCTTGCCGTGGAACGCCTCGTCGAGGCCAATTTCCATGTCATAGCGCAAGTCCGCGCCGCGCCGCGCCTGCTGGCGCCCGCCAAATGCGCCGCCAAAGAAGCTCTCGAAAATGTCGCCCAGGTCGGAAAAGCCGCCCTGACCGCCGCCCATTCCGCCGCCACCCATGCCGCCGTTTTCGAACGCAGCATGGCCGAACTGGTCATAGGCAGCGCGCTTCTGCGGATCCTTCAGGCAATCATAAGCCTGACTGATCGATTTGAAGCGCGCTTCGGATTCCGCGCAGCCCGGGTTCTTGTCGGGGTGATACTGCATCGCGAGCCGCCTGTATGACGACTTGAGCGTCGCATCATCAGCGCCGCGCTCGACCTCGAGCAGTTCGTAATAATCGATTTGCTTACTCACGACCCAAGCTCGCCCCCCCGGGAAAACATATCGTCACCCCCGCAGATGCGGGTCCCAACTCACAGCCTGTCGGTCAGGAGTTGGGTTCCCTAATTCGCGGGGGTGACGACCATTGGTTTGCTCAATTCTTGGCTTCGTCGACTTCCGAGAACTCGGCATCGACCACGCCATCGTCGGCTTCAGGGGCAGCGCCACCCGGAGACGCCGCAGCAGCCTGTTCCTTCTCGTAGATCGCCTGACCCATCTTCATCGCCACTTCGGTGAGGGCTTGGGTCTTGGCTTTCATCGCTTCCAGATCGCCGCTTTCAACCGCTGCCTTTGTTTCGGCAAGCGCGGTTTCGATCTCCGACTTGAGGGCGGCATCGATCTTGTCGCCGTTTTCCTCAAGCTGACGCTCGGTCGCGTGGACCAGACTGTCGGCATTGTTGCGGGTTTCGGCTTCCTCGCGGCGCTTTTTGTCCTCTTCGGCAAATTGCTCGGCGTCGCGGACCATCTGGTCGATATCTGCATCGCTGAGCCCGCCCGAAGCCTGGATCTTGATCTGCTGCTCCTTGCCGGTGCCTTTGTCTTTCGCGGTGACATTGACGATGCCATTGGCGTCGATATCGAAGATCACCTCGATCTGCGGCACGCCGCGCCGCGCCGGCGGAATGCCGACGAGGTCGAACTGGCCGAGCAGCTTGTTGTCAGCTGCCATTTCGCGTTCGCCCTGGAACACGCGGATAGTCACTGCCTGCTGGTTGTCCTCGGCGGTCGAATAGACCTGGCTCTTCTTGGTCGGGATCGTGGTATTACGGTCGATCATCCGGGTGAACACGCCGCCCAGCGTCTCGATGCCGAGGCTCAGCGGAGTGACGTCAAGCAGCAACACGTCCTTGACGTCGCCTTGCAGCACGCCAGCCTGGATCGCCGCGCCCATGGCCACGACTTCGTCCGGGTTGACGCCGGTGTGCGGCTCCTTGCCGAAGAACTCCTTCACCACTTCGCGCACGCGCGGCATGCGGGTCATGCCTCCAACCAGAATGACTTCGTCGATCTGCGCGGCGGTGACGCCGGCATCGGCTAGCGCCTTTTTCATCGGCTCCTTGGTGCGCTCGATCAGCCCGGCAACCATCTTTTCAAGATCGGCGCGGGTAATCGTCTCGACCAGATGCAGCGGCGTGGTGCTGCCGCCTTCCATGCGCGCGGTGATGAACGGCAGGTTGATTTCGGTTGTGGTCGTGCTCGAAAGCTCGATCTTGGCCTTTTCGGCGGCTTCCTTCAGACGTTGCAGCGCGAGCTTGTCGGTCTTCAGGTCCATGTTTTCCTTGGCTTTGAACTTTTCAGCCAGCCATTCGACCATCTTGGAGTCGAAGTCCTCGCCGCCCAGGAACGTGTCACCGTTGGTCGACTTCACTTCGAAAACGCCGTCGCCGATTTCGAGCACCGAGACGTCGAACGTGCCGCCGCCAAGGTCATAGACCGCAATGGTCTTGCCCTCGTTCTTCTCCAAGCCATAAGCCAGTGCAGCCGCAGTCGGCTCGTTGATGATGCGGAGCACTTCGAGGCCCG
>CAXNKI010000043.1:0-8142 GCA_964202645.1 Alphaproteobacteria bacterium
GTGCTTTCTCTTGGTGATGGTTGCCAATTGTGATGCTCATTGTGACTGCGTTGTGATTTTGAGCATCTGACACGCTGCAAAGACGCTGAATTAAACAGCGTTCGGGAGCGTCTTGCCTGCTGCCATGACGGGCAGAAGGTCCACAGCAATTTCAGTGTGATATTACGAAAAAACCCCGCATCGCTGCGGGGTTTTTGCGGGAATGGTGGGCGTAGCAAGGATTGAACTTGCGACCCCTACGATGTCAACATAGTGCTCTACCACTGAGCTATACGCCCGCACCATCCGGTCAATCCAGGGCAATCGCCCCGGGCAGGGGAGCGCCTTTAGCTGCGGTTCCCCCGAGAAGCAAGATCAGATCGAAGCTTGTGCGCTCTGCCCAAACACCCGCTGAACCTCCAGCACCAGATCGCGCAAGTGGAAGGGCTTCGAGAGCACCTTGGCATCAGGCATTTCGCGCGTCGCCTTCAGCGAAACCGCGGCAAAGCCGGTGATGAACATCACTTTGGTATCAGGCGACATTTCGGCGCAGCGCTGGGCCAGCTCGATTCCGTCCATTTCGGGCATGACAATGTCGGTCAGCAGCAGGTCAAAATAGGCGGTCTCGATCCAGGGCAGCGCGGCCACGCCGCTATCCACTGCGATCACTTCGTAGCCCGCGTTTTCCAGCGCGCGCGACAGATAAGTGCGCATCGATGGATCGTCTTCGGCAAGCAAAATGCGAATCATGGTTCCCACAGTTCCGAAAGCGGAACCCTCCCTCGGATTCCCTGCGGCCAAAGGCATAGCGCCAAACCGGTTAACATTCTCGCCTGTTCTCGGGCACGCCCAGCTTTGACACAGATTGGCTAACAGTCCAGCAAGGCGGGATGCGGGATGATCCCATCAGTTCAGGCGATTCGCCGCCGTTCCGGGGCGGGCAGATCCCAGGCGGCGCTGGCGCCCACGCATTCAGCCTTGCCGGCGCCGACCCATCGCCGATCCCGGTGCTGATCGCGGTGCCCCATGCCGGCCGCGCCTATCCTGGCTCGCTGCTTGAACGGATGCGCAATCCCGGGTTTGCGGCCCTGCGGCTCGAAGATCGCTATGTCGACAAGCTGGCTGAGCAGGTTGCCCGCGCGACCGGAGCAATGCTGCTGACCGCGCAGGCGCCACGCGCGATGATCGACCTTAATCGTGCATGCGACGATATCGACTGGGATATGTTCGGCCGCCGCGCGCCGGGCGATGTCGGCAGCTATACGCCGGGCCGCGCGCGCAGCGGGCTGGGGCTGATTCCGCGCCGCCTGCCGGGACTGGGCGAGCTGTGGAAGCGCCGCCACGATGAGACCGAACTTGATGCGCGCATCGCCGGCATCCATCAGCCATATCACGAGACGCTGGCAAGCGCGCTGGCGGGCTTGCGCGATCGCTGGGGTGCTGCGCTGCTGCTCGATCTCCATTCGATGCCGCCACTGACTTTGCGGGGCGGCCAGCCAGCGCCGGAATTCGTCCTGGGCGACCGCTTCGGCGTGACCTGCCATGGCAGTCTGGTCGGCTCGGCATTCACCTATTTCGCCACCATGCGGCGCGGCGCGGCGCACAACCGGCCTTATGCAGGTGGCTATGTGCTGGAGCGGCACGGCGCGCCGCACGAAGGCCTCCACGCCCTCCAGCTGGAAGTTGATCGCTCGAGTTATCTCGATTCGCGACTCGCGGAGCCCGGCAGGGGCTTTGCTGCCATGGCCGGACTGTTGACTGGACTGGTACGCCAGCTGGCCGGCGATGTGGCGGCGCTGGGCCAGCTCAATTCGGCGATGCGCTGGCAGGACGCCGCAGAATAAGGCGGGTTTCCTGCCGAATCCTGATTTTGCAATCGCACATAAAAAACCACCTCGCGCAATTGCGCGAGGTGGCCAAGGTTCAGGGAGGAGGTGCACAAGTGCACCAAGCTCTACCAGGCCATGAGGGTAGCCTAGCAGAACGTCTTCAAATTTAGTTTGGCCGCGCCAAATTGCAAGGGGTAATGACTTTTGTCATCGCGCGGTAATCTCCGCGCAGCGCAATCGGACTTTTTTCCGACAGCACTGCGCGGCCTGAGATTACGCCTGCAGCTGCGGCTGGGCGACGGGGCCCTTGCCAAGCTGGACCTGGCGTCCGAAAATGTCGGACATCAGGCTCAGTGAGAACAAGTGGGCATAAACCAGCGCCAACAGGCCGCTCTGGTTCCACTGGCGCAGGACATTGCCGGGCAGTTCCTGCAGCTTCTTCTCGTCGACCATCTGGAAGCCGCTGTAAACGAACGGCTGCTCGGTGCCGTCCTGCTGGATGGCGACTTCGCCGTCCATCAGCAGCTTGTGCTTGGTCAGCTCTTCGATGAAAGCCTGGGTCTTCTGCCCGGCAACTTCGAACTGCTCGCAGAAGCTGAGTGTGGCCTTGCAGGCGTCTGTCGGCGCTTCGCCTTCAAACAGTGCGGTGCCATCGTCGAATTCGCCGATCAGGTCGGTGGTCGGATCGAAGCACAGCGAGAGGTCCGAGGCATCAGGGGTCAGCTTGGCCAGCATGAAAGGGTAACGGCGGGCATAAGCAGGGACATAAGTCTGCTCGTTCACTTTGCCTTCTTCATCGACGAAAACGTTGACGCCTTCATTCAGCCCCATCAGCGCCAGCGGCACCGGATTTTCGCCCGAGGAGAAGATGATCGGCAGGAAACGCTGCGCCAGCGGGAATTCCTCCACCGTCAGTGGAACGGCATGCTGGCCGGCGAGCCACTTGGCCCGGTCAGTGGTGCGGCTGCGCCATTTGCCGTGGTCACGGCTGTTAAGCGGCATCAGGTCATTGTAAAACAACGGCAATGTTGCAGTCTGCGGCGCGCTGGCCATGAATTTCACTCCGGAATGGCTAGAAATGGAAGCGCGAGCCTTTAAGCATTGGTTGCCTCGCGCGCAAGCAGCTTGCCAGGATTCAGCAATCCGGCGGGATCAAGCGCCCGTTTTACGCGGGAAAGTATCGAAAGTGCCACCGGATCCCCCAGCCGCGCCAGCTCGCCTGCCTTGGCCTGGCCGATGCCATGCTCGGCCGAGATCGATCCGCCCCATGCGGTCACCAGGTCATAGACCTGTGCGCTGATCGCCTTGCCGTCACGCGCTTCCCAGCTCTCCCGTTCGACGCCCGGCGGGGCGATAACGTGGAAATGGACATTGCCATCGCCGAGATGACCGAAGGCGACTGCCTGGGTGCCCGGCCAGGCCGCTTCGATCGCTGGCACCGCCGCTTCGACAAAAGCGGGCATCGCGGCGACGGGGACAGAAATGTCGTGCTGGACGGCAAAGCCATGGGCGCGCTCGGAAGGGGCAATGCCCTCGCGCAGCGCCCAAAAGGCTTCGGCCTGGGCCTCGCTTGCCGAAATGGTTGCATCTTCCACCAGGCCTGCCTCGAAAGCATCCGCGAGCATCGCCTCGCCGCGTGCCCGCAAGGTGTCGGCACTGCTGCTGTCGGCGACAAGCTCGGCCAGCACATGCCAGGCATGGTCGCCCGCCAGCGGCGCGCGTGCCCCCGGCAGATAGTCGATCACGCGGGCCAGCGAGGGCGCGGGGATCACTTCGAAGCCTTCCAGTGCATCGCCAGCCGCCGCTTCGCAATGCAGCAGCAGCGCGCGCGCATCATGCAGGCTGGCAACGCCGGCCCAGATCACCAACCGGTCGGCCAGCGCCGGAATCAGCCGCAGCGTTGCCGCAGTAACGATCCCCAGCGTGCCTTCCGAGCCGATCAGCAGCTGCTTGAGGTCGAAGCCACGGTTGTCTTTCTTGAGCGGGGTGAGCGCGGAATAGATGCTGCCGTCGGCGAGCACGGCTTCCACACCCAGCGCCAGTGCGCGCATGGTGCCGTGGCGCAGCACCTGGTTGCCGCCGGCATTGGTCGAGACCAGCCCGCCGATGGTCGCCGAGCCTTTGCCGCCCAGCGTCAGCGGAAAGCGTAGACCTGTCTTTGCTGCCGCCTCGTGCAGATCCTGGAGGATGACGCCGGCCTCGCAAGTGATCTGCCGCGCCTCGGCATCAATTGCGCGGATGCGGCTCATCCGCCGCAGCGAGAGCAGCAGCGCCTGTCCGCTGACATCGGGCGTTGCCCCGCCCGACATGCCGCTGTTGCCACCTTGCGGCACAACGGCCACGCCGTGGGTCGCGCACAGCCGCATCAGCGCCGCCAGCTCGGCAGTGTCGGCGGGCGAGGCCATGGCCAGCGCGCGGCCCGTGAAGCGCCCGCGCCAGTCGGTCAGCCAGGGGGCTATCTGTTCGGCATCGCCGGTCAGTCCGCGCGGGCCGAGCAGCTCGGCGGCCTGGGAGAGGAAAGTGCTGTTCGTGTGCATCAGCGCTCAATGCCATCCCGCGCGGTTGCTGTCGATTGTGCTGCGGCTTGCATCCGCCCGGAGCCGGGTTAAGGGGCCGTTCAAGCTGGAGGCCTATTGCAAGAGCAGTCGCTGTGCCAGTTACGGGAATTCCCAAGAGTTCTGATGCATGAGTTTTGTCGCTGCCCTGCTTGCCCCGCTCGTGATGCTGATGCCGCTGCCAAAGGTTGGGCCGGCGTCTGGGGCGGCGGAGCGCGAGCGCGTAGCAGTCGAAGCTCCGGCTGGCGGTCTGGCGCTGCCCGCCGAGGCATCGTTTCCGGCTTTCGATGAACTTGATGCCGGCATATTCCAGCAGATTGTCCAGAGCTTTCAGGCGCAAGGGCAAAATCAGGTGCGCATCGAGCAGCGCGTGACCATCCGCATAGCGCCTCGCGCCGCACCGCCGCCGCAAGCCAACATGATGATGGATTTGCCCCAGCGCCCCTTGCCGCCGCGCATGACCGAACGGGACATGGGGCGCTGCCTTGCCGTTGCCGGGATTGCCGGGGTGCAAGTGGGGCAGGGCAACCGGTTGATCCTGTTCATGCGCGATCGCCGCGTGATCAGTGCCGCGCTGGAGCGGTCATGCAGCGCGCGCGATTATTATTCGGGCTTTTATGTCGAGCAGAACACGGATGGGCAGATATGTGTCCGGCGCGACAGCCTGCTTTCGCGCAGCGGCGCCAATTGCAAGCTGACCCAACTGCGCCAGCTGGTCGACGCCGGCAATTGAGCGCAGGCCCGCTGCCCGCATTTCCTTGACTTTATCGCTGGATTGCGCCTAGGGCGCAGCAGTTCCGTCGGCCCTTTCGGGCGCAGGCATCAGGCTGGGCCGCAAGGCCTGCCACCCCATTTCTCTTTCCGGAAACGCGCGCAAGCCTATGAAATTCGCCGACCTCGGCCTGTCCGATGAATTGCTGAAATCGGTCCTGACGGCCGGCTATGACGAGCCGACGCCAATTCAGGCGCAGGCGATTCCATCAGCGCTGATGATGAAGGACATCATTGGCATCGCCCAGACCGGCACCGGCAAGACCGCGAGCTTCGTGCTGCCGATGATCGACATTCTCGCCCATGGCCGCCGCCGTGCGCTGATGCCGCGCAGCCTGATCCTCGAGCCGACGCGTGAGCTTGCTGCACAAGTCGCCGAAAATTTCGAGAAATACGGCAAGAACCACGATCTCAAGATGGCTCTGCTGATCGGCGGCGTGCAGATGGGCGATCAGGTCAAGGCGCTGAAGGACGGCGTGGACGTGCTGATCGCGACCCCGGGTCGCCTGATGGACCTGTTTGAGCGCGGCAAGATCCTGCTCACCGGCTGCGATCTGCTGGTGATCGACGAGGCCGACCGGATGCTCGACATGGGCTTCATCCCTGACATCGAGACGATCTGTTCGAAGCTCCCGGCCAATCGCCAGACCCTTCTGTTTTCGGCGACGATGCCGCCGCCGATCAAGAAGCTGGCCGACAAGTTCCTCACCAATCCCAAATATATCGAAGTCTCGCGACCTGCCTCCTCGAACCTCAACATCGCCCAGCACAAGGTTGCGGTGACCAGCAGGAACAAGAAGGACGTGCTCAAGACCCTGCTGCGCAGCGACAATGTCACCACCGCGATGGTATTCTGCAACCGTAAGACCACGGTGCGCGAGCTCGCCAAGAGCCTGTCGCAGAGCGGCTTTTCCGCCGGCGAAATCCACGGCGACATGGACCAGTCGAGCCGGATTGCCGAGCTCGACCGGTTCAAGGCGGGCACGATCAACATACTGGTGTGCAGCGACGTTGCCGCGCGTGGTCTTGACATCAAGGGCGTGTCCCACGTGTTCAACTACGACACTCCGTGGCATCCGGACGACTATGTCCACCGCATCGGTCGCACCGGCCGCGCCGGGGCGACGGGCCGTGCCTTTACTTTCGTTGCTCCCGAAGACGCCGAAGCGATCGCCAATGTCGAAAAGCTGACCGGAGGTGTGATCCCGGTCTATGTGCTGGACGGCGCCCCGGGCGGTGCGAGTGAGGCTGGTGAAGAGCGCCCAGCGCGCGCCGCAAAGCCGCGCCGCGAAGCAGCCCCGCGCAAGGAAGCTCCCCGCAAGGAAGCATCCCACGAAGACGCTCCCCGCGAGGCAGATCCCCAAGAGGAAGCTCCAGGCGAATCCGCGCCCCGCGCAGCCAGCCAACGCAGGGCACCCCGCGCTGAGAGACCCCGCCCAGAACCTCGCCCAGAACCTGGCCACGCCGAGCCACGCCAGGACAGGCCGCGCGAGGAGCAGGCCCGCTCCGCTCCGCAGCGCCCAGCTCGCGCCGCGCCTGCGGCAAAGCCGGTCGAAGATGGCGAATGGAATGGCCCGGTTCCGGGCTTCTTGGGAGTTTCAGCGCTGGATTGACCGGCGCTGCTTGCGGGTATGATTGAGTTCGAAACCTTCACAGTCAACGCCGATGTGCTTGAAGATCGCGTGCGCCTTGACGCGATCGGTCTTGATGGCAACGCGCTGTCAATCATGCTCACCCGGCGGCTGTGTGACCGGTTTCTGCCCTTGTTCGTGGGCGCGGTCGAGCAGAACACGCGGCCCGGCATCCCGCGCGAGATCGAGCTGTCGATGGCCCAGCAGCAATTGCGCCAGGAGCGCGCGGAAAACCCGCTGCCTGATGTGGTCCTGCCGACAATCGTGGCGCCGTGGCTGTGCCGCACGATCCACCTCGAAGGCCGCGAGGGCGGGCTGCTGTGGACCCTGACCGACGAGGACGAGCATACCGCAAGCATGGTGCTGGCGGGCGACAGTCCGCGCGGCGTGCTCGAAGTATTCCTGCAGATGTACCGCCATCTTGAATGGGATGAGCGGCTGTTTCCGGCATGGCTGCGCGAGGGCCTGCAGGAAGACTCGGCGCCGCGCACGCTGAATTGATCGGCGAGGCGATGGCCGGGCAGGCATAGAGGCCATTGCCACTGGCATCCGCCGATGTAGAACTCTGCTATAAAACAGGATCAACTGATTCCGAGAGGCCTTGCCCATGCTTAAATCCGCCGATGGCGCCCTGCGCGACGTGCCCTTTCCGGTCAATGACCCTGAACGCATCCCGGTCCAGCGCTATTTCGACGAAGCGTTCTACAAGGCCGAGCTTGAGCATGTCTGGCCGCATGTCTGGCAGATGGCCTGCCGGCTCGAGCAGATTCCCGACGTGGGCGACTGGGTAGAATATTCCAACGTCGGCCATTCGGTGCTGATCGTGCGTACGGCATCGGGCGTGAAAGCTTATCACAACGCCTGCCGCCACCGCGGCGTGCCGATTGCTGGCGGCTATGGCAACGACGCGGGCAAAGTCGCCTCGGGCAATTGCGCCAAGTCAGGCTTCGTCTGCCCGTTCCATGGCTGGCGCTGGAACATGGATGGCGAGAACACGCTGGTCTATGGCAAGCACCTGTTCTCCGAGCGCCAGCTTGCGGAGGACGATATCAACCTGGTGCAATGCCGGGTCGAGACCTGGGGCGGCTGTGCCTGGATCAACCATGACGACGATGCGCCCTCGGTGCGCGAGACTTTCGGGCCGGTGGCCGGTCGGCTGGATGCGCATGGGATAGGCGATCTCAAGATGGAATGGTGGTAGGGCACCGTGCTTCCGGCCAACTGGAAAGTGGCGATGGAGGCCTTCATGGAAGGCTACCATGTGATGCAGACCCATCCCCAGCTGGCCAGCGCACGCCAGGGGGCGCTGCGCGACATGTATGAGAGCGATAGCGGCCTGACCGGCGACTCCAAGGAAAAGTCGCGCCGCAACATCCT